>NZ_JRXI01000112.1:0-1315 GCF_000813645.1 Neochlamydia sp. TUME1
TAATAGTTAGCTTTAGTTTAAAAGCAAGCAAAGCTACCCGCACGACTTTTTCAAGCTACTTACTGTAACTCGATGATCTCTGTACAAGACAAAAAATAATTTCTTCATAAAAAAACCTCTTAGGTATACTTGAGGATAGCCATGGGTCAAAAAGTTTTAGCAACCAAAGAAAAAGGTTAAAACACCTAGGTGTTTCCAATAAGATTTTCCTTATTTTATCTAATCCATAGCGAAACAAACTTTTAGCTTTTCTGCTATGCATTCTTAATGCTAATAGGGAATACGTTTGCAGCTATATTACCTAGTTTATACGCCCAACAAAAGGCAATACTTAAGGCAAAGATAAGTTTCTCAATTCTGTCAGGATATGTTAAATGCGCATCTTCCAAGCATCGGGTCGCCCAAGGAAACCTCCCCCTTAGGCTCCCACAGACACGTGCGTGAAGCTCTCGCTTCATACGGCTCCTATTGTTCTTCAAGCTTTCCAGCCTTTTCCCCACCCCCATAAGTTCCTCGTACTTCTACTTGACTTATTGAGTTGGATTGAACAATTCAACCCCTTCGCTCCCCCCTTCATTACAAAGGCTTCCTCACTACTATGAGTTGATCTGCCCCTCATACATGCTTCGATATTTCCCACTTTGTGTTCTTCACTTATATGGTTTTCTCTTAACATCATCTATGAGGTTCCCACGTTCCATACAAAAACCTAGACTAAGTTCACGCTATCTCTATGCGGGATGCCATTTAGGCAGTAAACAGGTTGCCCCTGAATTTATCCTGGAAGAGCTTTTAACCCCCAGTTTTGACATCATCTTTATACTTTCGACACTTGGACCAATAGTTCACTTTCGTTCGTCTCCTTAGCCCTCACCTGATATGTTTATCATAACTTTTCCTTAACGCTCACTACCTTGGCTTTTGACCAAAGCAGCTTAAGGTGGTTTGAAATCTCTTCCTGCAAAGCGACTTCGAGGAGCCATTTTCCTCATCTTTCGTATAGTTACGCATATCTAAAATGTGCTCGCGGCACACAAAAGCCTATAATTTTGTAAATTTCGATAACTTTAGAATAAAAATAATAGATTCTTTTACTTAAAATAAATTTTTACCACGCCAACCTTCGGAGAACCTGAATTTTAAGCTCTTTTAAGGAAATTTTTGTATCCAACTGGAATAGCATGTATTTTGGAAAGGATAATTTCTGTAGACTTATTCTTTTGATTAATATCTACCTCAAAAAATTTCAATTTCCTTTCCATCATTTACAGAAAAACACAAATGTGCTAAACTACAGAAAAGGAGGGAGGGTATG
>NZ_JRXI01000113.1:0-5380 GCF_000813645.1 Neochlamydia sp. TUME1
ATAGACTCGTTGGAAATTTTAAAGGGCGGTGGGAATGTCATATTGAGCCTGACTGGTTGCTTGTTTATCTCAAAACTGATGAAGACATCATTTTTGAAAGAACCGGAACGCATTCCGATCTCTTTAAATAGCTATTAAAAGTCGTCAAAGAAACATTCTCTTTGAAGAATATATTCACGAAAAGCTCTTCTTCCTTCTAGGATGGTCTTAGAACGCATTCCATACTTCCATGAAGCCTTTCTCTGAATAGCTAATCCTTCTGTTATCTTAGCCCCAGTTGACTTTCCACCATTTTAAACTCGATGGGTACCCTCTAAAAAATTTTTAAAAGTTAGCTCTTTTCTTGAAAGTAGGTTTTTTATTAAGTATATATTTACCTAAAAAAAAGCCTTTCAAAAAGATACCATACTTGATCTATCTACAGCCAGTTAACCATCCCCTTTTAAATTTAAAAGGAGAGTCTAGCTAACAACCGCGCCCGGTGAAATATCTTGAATAGAAAGAAGTTCGAGTTTTTTCTCATCAGAGGCCGCTAAAAGCATTCCTTGGCTAACAGTTCCCATTAAAGTGGCAGGCTTTAAATTAGCCACTACGATAACTTTCTTCCCAATCAATGCTTGCGGTTGATACTGTTGGCTGATCCCTGAAACTATCGAGCGAGTCTCAAAGCCAAGATCTACTTCTAGCAACAATAATTTTTTACTTTTAGGCAGGCTCTTTGCATCTTTGATTACCCCTACACGTAAGTCTAACTTCTGCAGCGCTTCAATCTCTACCATTTCTTTTAAAGGAGCGTAAACCATCTGAGAAGGATGATCTTTCTTTGCTTGCTCAGCTAGCACCTGAAGATGATTGAGCTCCTTCTCAATCTGTTCATCCTCTACTTTTTTAAATAGTATCTGGGGCATCTGAAGTTGCTGATGAGCAGGAATAGATGTATTTAAAATTTGAACCCAATTCCCCTTCTCTAGTTGAGAAACATAGCCTAGAAGCTTCCACACTTTATCGGCTGACTCGGGAATGATAGGAGAAGAAATAAGTGCTAAGCATTTTAGACACTCTAAACAACAGGCGATAGTGGTAGCTACCGCATGCTTACTATCGGGGTTTTTTGCTTCCTTCCAAGGTTTTTTAGCATCGAAATAGACATTTCCTAGCTGGGCTAATTCCATAATTAATTGGCTAGCCCGGCGAACTTTAAAGGTTTCATAGCAGCAAGCGGCTTCATTGGCAAGTTTATTAATATTAAGTAAAAATTCTTCATCAATTGGCTCTAGAGCTTGCACGGCAGGCATCTGCCCTTCGCAATGATTTTTAGCAAATACTAAAACACGGTTGACCAAATTTCCATACTTACCTAGCAAGTCCGTATTGCAGCGCGACTGAAAATCTTTCCAGGTAAATTCCGCATCGGATGTTTCAGGAGCATTAGCAGCTAAAGTATAACGAATTTGATCCGTCGTATAATGATGAAAAAATTCTTCCAAATCAATAAACCATCCATCCGATTTGCTAAACTGCCTCCCCTCTAAATTTAAAAATTCATTGGCGGGGAGCTCATCGACTAGTTTAAAAGGTTGATTTTGCCCCATAGTCATAGCGGGAAATATAGCGGCATGAAAAGGGATATTATCCTTACCCAGAAAATGAACCAATTTAGTATTAGGGTCACACCAATAAGATTTCCATAATTCAGGATCGCCTTCTTTTTGAGCCCATTCTACGCTTGCCGATATATATCCAATAGGAGCATCAAACCAGACATATAAAGCCTTTTGCTCCGCTTCAGGTAAAGGAATAGGAATCCCCCAGCTCATATCGCGGGTAATAGCACGCGGGCGTAAATCCTCTATATAGCTTTTGATAAAATTTACAACATTTGGCTTCCAATGCTTGGTCTCCATCCATCTCAAGAGTCTCTCTTTAAACTTATCAAGGAGTAAAAACCAATGCTTGGTAGGGCGAAGGACTAAAGGTGCCTCTGACAGCTGAGAACGAGGATTAATAAGATCTGTGGCTTCGTAGCTAGCGCCACATTTGGGACATTCGTCACCTCGCGCCTGCGCAAATCCGCATTTAGGGCAAGTTCCCACGACATATCGATCGGCTAAAAATCGCTTATCTGCTTCAGAATATAGCTGGTCAGTAACTCTTTCTTCAATATATCCATTGGTCAGCAAGTCTAAAAAATACTGTTGAACTAAGGGCTGATGGCCTTCCCATGTAGTCCTGGAGTAATTATCAAAAGACACATTTAATTTTTTGAAAAATTCTCGATTAATCGTGTGATAAATATCTACATGTTCTTTAGGAGACCGGCCTGCTTTTTCAGCACCGATCGTGATAGCAATCCCATACTCATCTGAACCACACACATACAAAACATCATTTTGCATTAGGCGTTGAAAACGCGCATAGACATCTCCAGGTAGATAAGCACCAGCAATGTGGCCAAAATGGAGCGGCCCATTAGCATAAGGGAGAGCAGAAGTAATGAGTATTTTTTTTTGCATGAGATTATAATATTTCCTATTCAGTCAATTTTCCAAGCTAAGGATACATCTATTCAGAAAGCACTTTTTGGTTTTTGAACCACTAATACTTCTAGATTAGTTAAAGGAACGATTTTCCATCCTAACAATATCTTCTTTTCCATATCCACATATAAAGGGCCAGGAACAGCTTGGGTATAAAACTTTTCCGCCTTACTAGGTGCAGCCTCGGGACTAGAATATTCAGTCTGAAAACCCTCTAATGAAGAATGAGCTGAGCGAATAACTTCTTGTTGATAAATAGATAAGCTTCCCCAGGATACATAATGCCCAGGATAACGCTTGTTAAGAAAGCTCCAATCCACTTTAATTGCCCCATACCAGGTGATAGCATTAGAGAAAACCCGCCTTGTTTCTCTACATAAAGCCGCTTTTTCTAAGTTAAACATGCGATTATCATATTGGTGCATTTCAAAAAGAAAACGTAAAACGCGCTCTTTGCTCTCGTAAGACAGATCTGAAGCACGTCTTAAAGGCATCTTCCCATAAGGACTTTGGCTGGGTGCTTGATTTATTACTTTATATCCAATAATGCCAGTTATTGCAGCAAACATAAGAGTCAATAAGATGGCTACACATAAATAAACAATGTAAGCATAATCAGCAGTAGGATAGGTCTCCAGCATTTTCTTTCCTCATCATGCCACTTAATCGACGAGAATTTTACGAGCTCTTTTTCTCTCTGGAGCTCCTTTAGAAGAGCTTCCTGCGTCTTTTTCTCCCAAATAATGCCGAGTAACCTCTTTCTCCTCCTGCTTCTTATTTTCAAGAGCGACTGGTTCAAGGTGATCTTTGCCCGCAACGATTTCTTCTAAGATCTGTAAGGCTCTATTTTGTGTGTCTGATTTTACACGTGGATCTCGCCCCGTTAAAATCATATTTTCAGCTAAAGAAATGGCATAGCCTACCATCTCAAACTGATTTTTAAATTTCTTTTTTAAGGCTTCATTGGTGATATTTTTTTGTATCATTTATAAACTTCCCTTTCTGTAAATTTAATGTATGCGATGCATTTCAGCTACAATTATACTTTTTAAAGCTTCGTAAGCTACATCCAATTGCTCATTAATAATCTTGTAGTCATATTTCTTTCCTTGCTCTATTTCTCTGCTTACACAGGATAAACGCTCTTCGATCACGCTAAGAGATTCTGTTTGACGCGCTAGCAAGCGCTTTCTTAGTTCTTCAAGGGAAGGGGGTGCTAAGAAAATAAAAGTTCCTTGAATTTTATCTTTTAGTTTAAGCCCGCCTTGTGTATCGATAACCAGGACAATATGGTAACCTTTTTGCTGCTGTTCTTCAATCCAAACACGTGAGGTTCCATAATAGAAGCCATAAAGCTCTACGTACTCTAGAAACTCCCCTGCTTTAATCTTAGCTTCAAAATCATTTTTATCAATGAAATTGTAGTCTACACCATCTGTCTCTCCCAGACGAGGCTTTCTTGTCGTGTAAGAAATACTGGGTTTTACATTCGATAGTTCTTGAACCAGTCTTTTAACTAAAGTCGTTTTACCTGTGCCTGTAGGAGCGCTAATAATAAATATTCGCCCTGTATATTGCTTGCTACTCGACATTTTGAATAATCTCACGAATCCTTTCCAGTAGGCTTTTGATTTCTACGACCCGCCGTGAAACCTCTAGTTCGGAAGATTTTGCTCCAATCGTATTAATCTCTCTATTCAACTCTTGAAGAATAAACTCCAGCTTCTTCGCTACAGCTTCCTTTTGCGAAGATAAGACATCCTTAAATTGCTTAAGATGAGCTTGAAAAAGAGTAATTTCTTCGCTGATGTCAATCCTTTCTGCATAAATTCCTATCTCCCGTAAAAGCCGTTCTTCATCTTCTCTTGGTCCTATGGAAAATTCTTTTAAACGCTCGGCTAGCTTCTCTCGATAGCGTTTAGTCGCCTGAGGGGCATAGTAGGCAATTTGCTCAATATCTTGATGTAGAGTCTCTAAGCCTTGAGAAATATCAATAAATATAGGGCAGCCTCCGTGTAGCTTCATTTCCACAAAGCTTTGCATAGCTTTCTCAAAAGCTGTACTTAGAGCTTCTCGGTAAAGCTCTTCATCATCCATCTGCTCGTCAAATAGCAGGATGCTAGGTTGCTCAGCCAACATTTTCAAGGTTAGCTCGTGCGTTACAGGAAGCTTTAAAGTAAAAGCTAAATCCTCGGCAGCCTTTTGAATCTTTAGGGCTAGAGGGAGATTGGCTACTACATTTAAAGGAGTCGTCTGATTAAATACTACGGAAAACTTAACAGTTATCTGCCCTCTTCCTATTCGCGCAGAAATCCATTTTTTTATTTCAGCATCAAAACGCATTAACTCTTTTGGGAGTAATACATTTATTTCTAAATGCTTACGATTAACCGATTGAATTTCTGCGGTAAATCTTCCTAGTGCTGTCTCTATAGCACCCCGGCCATAAGCCGTCATACTTCTTAACATTTAAAAAAGCTTAAATTTATTAATAAGGGCGTATTTTATCAAAAATTTGCATAAAAATATAGCTTAATCTCTGGCATGTAGAAATTTGGAAGATTGCCTTTATCCTGGCTTGCTTCAAAAATTGCTTATCCATAATTTAGAACCATGATTTCTCACTACATTTTAGAATAGGCCTCTTTCGAAAATGGGATAAAATGTAAATTCTAGTAAAATGGTGGCTCAACATTTAAAGGAGGCACTATGAAATTTGATAAGATAGAGAAGTTAAATGATGAACGCTTTCGCAGATTGACAGGGATAAAACGTAGTACTTTTGATAAGATGGTGCAAATTTTACAGCAAGCCGATGCGGCCAAGAAGATTAAAGGCGGGCG
>NZ_JRXI01000114.1:0-2453 GCF_000813645.1 Neochlamydia sp. TUME1
GAGTTTTGAAAAGCGATACAGAATATGAGGTTATTTTGGTTGATGCTACAGAAACGCCTGTTGAGCGCCCTAAAAAAAGCAAAAACGCTATTATTCAGGGAAAAAGAAAAAACACACTCTAAACACCCAACTTGTAGCCGATAAGAAAAGTAAAAAAGTAATTTGCATCTCCTATTGCAATGGCAAAAAGCATGATTTTAGGCTATTCAAAGAATCCCAAGTTAAAATCAATCCAAAAATAAAATTATTAACGGATTCAGGTTATCAAGGATTAAAAAAGCTACATATTCAAACCTCGATGCTCAAGAAAAAAAGTAAGAAGAATCCTTTAACTAAAGAGGAAAAAAACAAACCAAAGTTTATCAAGAGAAAGAGCTACCAATGAAAATGTCATTGGCCTTCTTAAGCGATTTAAAATTATAGCAGATCGCTACAGGAATAGGCGTAAAAGAGTTGTACTTCGCTTCAACTTAATTGCAGCAATCTATAACTGGGAATTAAATATGTGAGTTTCGAAAGAGGCCTAATATCTAAAGAAGCAAGTTGCGATTATCATTTGATTGAAGAATAGAGTAGAGAACGTTTTGAAAAGAGAAAAGTTCGGGGTATCCAGGAATTAGATTGCCTGCCCCAGAAAAAAGAAGAAGATAAGAGCAAAGTCCGTAAAGACCACGGTCCCGAAAATCTATCTGTTTTGAAAAGATGAACAATGAATTTATTAAAAGTTGATACAAAAAACAAAATCAGGAATTAAGGGTAAGAGAGCAAAAGCCGGATGGGATCGAGACTACATGATGAAAATGCTAAACGGTAAATAAAATCTTCATGCATTACCCTGAGATAGCTGGCGTACTTAATAAATGATCGATGGGCTTGTCTTCAAAGTATTCAGAATACATGTAAAGCCTCCGATTTGCAAATCGCAATCCCTTTAAGATTATACATTTAACAGCTTGCCCATAGGTTAGATGCTTATTCGTCGCCTGGCCACCTACCGCCTGATCAATAAGGTCAACTAACCCTATCTCTTCACACATTTTAAGCTACCAATCCCAAATGACGGTAAGCGGTCATGGGGGTTATCAATTACTTGGTGATAAATAAAATAATTTCTAGAGTTTATATTTACTTAATCATATATTGAGTAGTATGCAACCCTCATACGAGCAACTATTTAAAGAGAATGCAGAGCTAAGGGCTGAGATTATCCAGCTAAGAGCTGAAAATGCGCAGCCAAAAGCCTTAGTGAATAGACTAGAAAAGATAATCACCAAGCTTGAAGCACGCATTGCCCAGCTGGAGGCACAGCTTAATCAAAATTCTAAGAACAGTTCCAAGCCACCATCGACGGATCAGAAAACTAATCGTTCATCATCACCTAAAGCAGAAAATCGACCCTATCATCCTGGTGCCAGCCGACAACTACTACCTGCTAGTGTAGTTACCTCGCATGAAGTTCGTAATGTAGAAGTTTGCCCCCACTGTCACTCAGCTATGCAGGCGACTGATAAGGTTCTTTCATGGCAGCAGATCGAACTTCCTGAAATTAAGCCTTTGGTGCATCAAATAGATTTAGTAACGAGCAGATGCCCTTGCTGCCATCTAGAAACACGGCCTGAACTTAAAGAAAAGGAGCAATTCTTGCTTGGTCCTAGGCTGGAAGGCTTCATTAACCTGCTGATGGGACAATATCGTCAAGGGCACCGGGCCGTGCGCACCATGATTAGTGCTTTATTGCCTAACGTGGCTTTAAGCCAAGGTCTCATTTCTAAAGTTAAAGCTCGCACCGCTGCCTTACTTGTTTCGTCTTATGAAACACTCGTTAAAGCAGCTATTACTACACAGCAGCCTTTGCATCTAGATGCAACGAGCTGGCGTCATGCCGCTACTAACGAACACTTGCTAGTACTACGTGTAGGAAATGTGATTGCTTATGCATTAAGACCCTATCAAAATGGCGCTACTCTAAAGGCGCTAGTCGGTCAGCAGATTCATTGCTTAGTAAGTGATCGAGGTCTAGCTATTCATCAAATTAAGGTAAAGATCAAACAGTATTGTTTAGCTCATCTAATCCGTAACATACAAGGACAAGCAGAACAGCCCAATATATCCTTGGAGGATACCCAGCGTTTAGGAAACCTATATAATACCTTGCAAGAGCTTTTTAAAGATAAGCATCGTCTAGAAAAAGGACAAATTAGCCAATCTACTTGGCAGCAGTATGGGTATCTTAACTGGCGTTATATACAAGAAGAATTGCAAGAACTGGGGTGCTGGAGTAGCACCAAGAAATTGCGGAAGTTTTGCCACAAGCTTTTAAAGCAGATCAAACATTTCCGTGCTTACTTAACAGATCCTGCTATTCCTATGACCAATAATGCTGCCGAAGAATCTTTAAGAAATCTAGTCATTGTACGTAAGTTATGTCTAGGTAGCCAATCTATCTATGGCAA
>NZ_JRXI01000115.1:0-16692 GCF_000813645.1 Neochlamydia sp. TUME1
TTACAAATCTTTCTCCAGGGAGTATGCGGCTTTCCCTTTAAATTTTTTGGAGGATTCTGCGGCAAAAGCGGTTGTAAGATTCTCCATTGAGCATCTGTAAGTCCTTCAAATCTTCCTGGCATACGTCTTCTCCTTCTTAAAAAAGAAGAGTATACACCACAAATTTAAATTTTTCAATATTATCGGGATAGGTTCATCTCACTCAATTAGCCTTCAAAATTCCTAATTATTTTTTAGCTGAGGAACGAAAATACTAAAATGAATTTCCAATTTTTTTTGTAGATTTAATATTTGTAAAATGGAATCTTAGAGACATTCTCTGAATTATTAAAATCGTTTAATATATAGGCTGTTTAACCAGAAGCCTAATATGACAAGAAAAGCTTATCCTAGCGATTTAAATAATCAAGAATGACAAGGCTTGAGCCTATTACATGTAAAAAAAAGCTAGCAAGCCCCTAAGCACTCTAGATAAGAGAGGCTGAATGCTATTTTTTATGTCTTAAGGACAAGTTGTCAATGGGCAGATCTTCCTCTATGGAAATCGGTTTATTCTCAGCTTTTTACGGATAGGTTCAAAATTTTATTTATTTCTAAAAAGGAATTTAAAAAAATGACTAAAAACTTCTTATTAAAACTATGTAATTAAGGATCAGAATATGAATTATGCGGACTTTATTCCAATCATTTCTTCAACTTTAACAACCTTCCCTTTATTAGACAGAATACAATCAATACAAGGAATACATAGCTCAACTACAATCACTTGCAAGGTAGACAATGCTTGTAAAGAAAGATTCATTAACGGTCAACAGTTGTGTACGGTAGAGCCTCTTAATATCAGCTTTACTTGTAAACGTGAAGCAGACAGCATTGATATTCGCGTAGTCGAAATATACAACAAAATATTTAACGATACTATACAAGAGGAGTTTACTCGTAATCAGCAATGTAACCATGCTCAAGTAGCAGGCCCTTGTGGTAATCAGCGACAATTTCTTAATGAATGTAGATGTGGCCCTTTAGATCGTGTTACTAAGCCTAGTTTGAGGCGGCAATATGAAGATCAGATTATTTTTACGATACTTAACATTAAGCAAAAACTTCCTTTTCAACGTACCTTTAATATAACTATTTTTGCTAGCGGAGGGCTTCATGGAGAGCTTGTATTGATGGTAAAGTTAATTAATAGACTTAAGCAAGAAGGTTTCTCAGGTTGTATTAATTTATTTTTAATAGATCAAATTTATGCAGATAATATAAAATTCGCAAGCGCTTCTACTGGAAATTTTTCCCTAAACTGGGAAGCTGCTATTGGAAGAAACCAGGCGCTAGGACAATTTTTAACAGAAATGGCTCTTGGGTTACCGCAGACTATTCAAGTAACAAGCCATGTATTTGGCGACATTGATGACTACATTTGGCGATTAGAAAAGGATTCAAACTTCGATTGGCATTGCGATTTGCTGATTGGAGCAGATACTGAAGATAACGGTACTAATTTTGCTAAACTTCAATCTAGTGCTTCACGAACAAATATTCCAGGAATTGCCCTAGCAAAGTTTCATGAAAAACCGCAACTTTGCTTAGTAACCCCCAAAGGAATGGAGGTTTGCGTACCTATTCAATAAGTAGAGAGAATCATTTTTACCACAATGCGAATTGACTAATTTAGATTTGCATTGTGAGTATAGATAGTATCAGTAATATACTTTTTAGGAATTCTAATAGCTTTTATAGCCATTCAGGTCCTTTCATTTGCTGGAAAGCTTTATGAACTTGGAAACACTTTTCCCTCTCAATAAAAATTTTAATGCTACTGGAGATACGTCTAAGAAGCCAGAAAGCCAATTGCCATTATAGCAGATGTTTTTTATCTCTTCTTCAAGAAGTTCAAATTTACATTAGAGCTCCTCTGAAACCTAAACTTTAATTGGTAGATCAGTAAGTACATTAAAGTAAGTTATCGGATAAGAATATAATCTAATGCTGCTTCAAATCGTACCTTAAACTGTAAGCCAACTCATTAACTTTTGTTTTTCCATGCGATTAAATTGAATGCAGGGCTTGCAGGGTGTGTAAACCTAGGCCACTATTCCGCTGATTAGATTGATAAAAAAAATTCCAAGGCCTGCGATTGCGAAGTTTTTTAAACGGTATTACACTCTGTATAAAAAAATTTGGCAAACCAGGCAAGAAGCCAATCCTTCTAAAAAAGCCAACCAAGCTAAGTTATCCTTATATAAAACTCTTAACTTGCGGCCTCCCCGCTTAAAGGAAGCAGCTAGCTCTTGTAAATTAAAGAGTATAGTATAAAATATGGAAGAATAAGCGGCTACTCGCCGCTTAAAAATTTAGAAAGTAATTTGAGGAGCTTCTCGATCTTCAAAATTAAGCTTTATGAAGCCTTTCTGGGAGAAGGCACAGCTTTCAAAATCTCTTTTTGCTTTTCTGTGGATTTAACAGCTCTAAGACGGCGCTTATCAGATTTTTCATCTAACTCTTTAGCCAATGTTAGCGCTTTACGCTTTTGACCACGCTGTTTTTCGATGGCTTTTTCTTCTTCTACTTTTTTCTCTTTCTTAGATTCTTGAGAACGAGAGCGATAGGTAACTTTCCTCTCTTCAGGCATAGTCGCTTTAGCGGCTGATGCATGCTTTGATTTAACAGAAGAGTTAGCTACATGATGATTGATGATATGAGCTTGACTATTCACTTTTTTCTGGATGTCAAGCTTAAAGGTTGTTTGAAGGCTTTTAGCTATCCTTTCTAATAAGGAAATATCTTGATGAGACATTTCTTCTACTTGATCTTCTAAATTTTCTTTAGTGATATCGATGGATATTTCTATCGGTGTTATATCGGTTTTATCTTGCTTTTTTAAGATAATACTTGCAATTTCGCTAGGTTTCAATCCTTTACCCACATATTTTACTGTGCCTTCGCGACGTTTACCGACTTTAAGCCAAATCTTACCCTCATTAAGCTTAGTAATTAAAGCTTCTATTCTTTCTATACTGTCGTGCTGATTTAGCTTCACTCTTTTGATCGTATAGCTTTTTTTTCCATTTTCACGTGATATGCTCACTGCCACTTCATATAAACGAAGGGCATTAATGTCGTTAAACAAGTCTTGCGTGTTTATTTTCATACCTATACCTTTTTAACCTTAAATTATCATATACATATATTAACTTTCAAATACAACTAATTTATAAATATTATATTAAGATTGTAATGAAGCTCAGTTACCTAGGGAAAAATTAATTAGAAAGTTAAAGAGAATTGAGCATTTTTTATGCCAAGTTGATGCCTAACTGGCCCAAAACTTTGGCGATGGATTGGGCATACTCCATGCACGTTAAGGGCTTCTAAATGCTTGGCCGTTCCATACCCTTTATGTTGATCAAAACCATAAAGAGGCCATTGTTGATGATACTCAATCATGAGACGATCGCGAGTTACTTTGGCAATAATAGAGGCCGCTGCAATAGATTGCGATTTAGTATCCCCTTTGATGATCTTTTGAGTAGGAATGCTAGGATGCGGAAGCTTTAAACCATCTACAAGCAAAAAATGAGGCTCTAAGCTTAACTGCGCAACAGCCATAAGCATAGCTGCTATAGTGGCCTGATAAATATTAATTTTATCGATAGTAGAAGAATCAATGACCCCTATTCCATAATGAATATCGTCATGGCGGGTAATTATATTATACAATTCCGTACGTTTATCGCTGGATAATTGCTTGCTGTCGTTAACTTCCGGAATTAAAAGGCCTACAGGAATGATGCACGCTGCTGCAACTACTGGTCCTGCTAGAGGGCCTCGCCCTGCTTCATCGATACCTGCAATAATCTGGTAGCCTTGTTGCCTGGCTTCTTCTTCAAATGTAGTGAGGCTAAGCAAGCGCTTAGTTTCACGCTTGCCAATTTTCTTTAACTCTGACATTGAGTCATTTTAGCTTTCGTTAGCAACATTTGCAGCTACAGGCTCTTTTTCAACTGCAGCGCTTTTGCGATTAAAGCCTACGCGACCTTTAACTTTAGAAGCTTTTCCTGAAGTTCCTCTAAGATAGTACAATTTAGCACGACGCACTTGACCTTCTTTTATGACTTCAATTTTTGCTATGCGCGGGCTATGTAAAGGAAATAGACGCTCCATACCTTCTCCATAGGCTACTCGATGTAAAGAGAATGTTTCAGACAGCCCTGAACCTTTACGGGCAATCACTGTGCCTGTAAACACCTGAATACGCTCTTTCTGACCTTCAATAATACGAGTATGCACACGGATAGTATCGCCAATTCTAAAATTGGGAATATCTTTTTTAAGCTGTTCGTTTTGGATCATTTCGACCAAAGCATGTTTTCTCATTTTTTCTACTCCTCAAGATTTATATTTAACTTTTGCCATAAATCGGGTCGTACACGTTGAGTTTTTTCTAACGATTTTTTACGACGCCATTCGGCGATCTTTTTATGGTCCCCACTTAATAGAATTTCGGGGACTGCTTTACCTTCATAGCTCTCTGGCCGAGTGTAATGAGGGCACTCTAATAATCCATTTTCAAACGAATCTTCGGCGGCCGCACTTTCATGCCCCAGTACACCAGGTACAAACCTAACGAGTGCATCAACAAGAACTATGGCACTTAAACACCCATTCGTTAATACATAGTCTCCAATGCTAATCTCTTCATCTACCTCATCTAAAATACGCTCATCAATGCCTTCATAATGCCCACATAACAGAATAAGGTGATCGTGTTGAGCTAATTCTCTACATTTACCTGCCTTGAGGAGAGGCCCTTGGGGCGACATATAAATCACTTTAGCGCCAGGCTTTTTAACACTATGGATAGCACTAAGCACGGGTTGGGGCATCATGACCATTCCAGGTCCACCCCCATAAGGTCTGTCATCAACTTTATGATAGCGATTGTCTGCAAAAGTACGTATATCAATGAGATTGATATCTAAAAGGCCCTTTTTCCTGGCCTGCATGATAATGCTTTCATCAAACGGCCCTTTAAAATAGTTGGGAAATAGCGATAAGATATCAATCAGCATTGGTGTAAGTTTTTAAGGGCTCACTTTTTTACGAGCCTTACGTTTAGCGGCATATTTTGCTCGTAATGCTAGTTTCTTATCCACCAAACCACGTACAAGGCTAGGGGCGCTTTTTTTAATTAAAGCTTCTGCAGAATCGGTTAAGACAGCACCTTGGCTGAGCCAATGTTGTGCACGTTCTGCATCTAAAGAAAATTCTTGCTCTACCTGTGTAGCAAACGGATTGTACCAACCGATTGCTTCCACATATTTTCCATCACGTGGTGAGCGGCCATCAGCCACTACCAAACGGTAGAATGGACGATTGTGACGGCCTTGCTGCCGCAATCTAATTTTTAACGCCATAGGGATCCTCCCATCATTTTTTCTAAATTTTTCATATTAGGCATATTCTTAAAGAACTGCTTTGCTTGTTTAAACGATTTAACTAGCTTATTGATATCTTCCATCCCTGTCCCGCTTCCTTTTGCTATTCTTTTACGCCTGGAGACGGAAAGCTCTTCACTTTCTGCTCTTTCCTGGGGAGTCATGGATAATATAATAGCCTCTATTTTAAAGAACTCTTTTTCATCAATTTCTAAAGATTTGAGCGCACTCATGCCGGGCAGCATTCCTAAAAGGCTCTTCAGAGAACCCATTTTTTTTACCGCTTGAATTTGCTTAAGATAATCTTCATAAGTAAACGTAGCTGAACGTATTTTTTGTTCTAAGTTTTTGGCATCTTCTTCACTTATATGCTCTTGAGCTTTCTTTACCAGATTAATGGTATCACCCATACCTAAAATACGATGAGCCATAGACGATGGATTAAAAACTTGAAGATCATCAACTTTTTCGCCTATCCCTTCAAATTTTAAAGGTGCGCCTGTCACTTCTCGTATCGATATGGCTGCCCCTCCGCGAGCGTTTCCATCCAACATAGTCAAAATTGAACCAGTTATAGCCATACGTTTATTAAATTCTGCGGCACTGTTAACAGCATCTTGTCCCGTCGTTGCATTGGCAACAAATATAATTTCTGAAGGCTGCAAAACTTTTTTGATTTCTTCTAACTGCAGCATAAGCTCTTCATCAATATGCAGTCGCCCCGCTGTATCTACAATCAAAACATCAAATTCTTCTTTTTTAGCTTTTTCTAATGCATGTCGAGCCACTTTTATAGGATCTTTTTCCTCAGGAAGGCTAAAGACAGGGATTTCAATTTGCTGTCCCAACGTCAATAATTGTTCAATAGCTGCAGGTCTTTGTAAATCACAAGCTGCTAATAAAGGTTTTTTACATAGCCCTTTTTTCTTTAAATAGCGTGCTAATTTAGCAGCATGTGTCGTTTTGCCTGCTCCCTGAAGCCCACATAACATAATAATAGCGGGCTTTCCTTCTAACTTTAGCTCAGCTTCTCCCCCGCCCATCAAAGAAACAAGTTCTTCATGAACAATTTTGATAAACTGCTGGCCTGGAGTAACTGCTTTGATAACCTCATCACCTAAAGCTTTCTCTTTAACCCTTTTAATAAGAGTTTTAGCCACCCCATAGTTGACATCAGCTTCAAGCAGGGCTAAACGCACTTCACTAACAGCATCAGAAATATTTTCTGCGGTAAGTTTTTTTGCACCAGCCAGTTTTGAAACTAAACCTCGCATTTTTTCAGTTAGAGCACCAAGCATGAAAATCCTTAAAAATTTCAGTGGAGACAATACTTGAAAACTTATTCATTTTCAAGGAAAAAGAATCGATCTAAACCAGCCCAATCTTTATCAACTCTATAATTTCTCCATCCAGATTGACTAAATAGTTTACATAGAGAGGGCCCTTGGCTACTTCCCATTTCAAGCCACACTTTTGCTAGAGGAGCTAGACATGCCTTCATTTGCTCACTTAAACGCTGATACATCTCTAAACCAGTAGGTCCCGAAATCAAAGCTAGGCGGGGTTCGAAATCCCGCACTTCATAGTCTAGTCCTGCAAACTCATACTCGGCAATATAAGGAGGATTACATACTAGATAATCTACCTTTTTGCCCTCAAAAGGTTTTAATAAATCGCCCTGTAAAAAATGCACTTCTACCTGATTTTCTTTTGCATTTTTTTTAGCAAGCTCAAGTGCTTGAGGAGAAATATCAGACAAAGTAACTTCTAAAAGAGGAAACTTTTTCTTCAATGAAACTCCTATACATCCAGATCCGCAACATACATCCCATAAATGCAGGCCGCACACTTCAACCTGTTCGAGTTGTTTGACAATCTTATCAACGAGAATTTCTGTTTCTTGCCGAGGAATAAGGACATCTTTATTAACAGATATCTGGCATCCATAAAAATCCATTTTTCCATGAATGTAGCCAAGAGGTTCTCCTTTAGCCCTGCGAGCCAGGCGCTCTCGGCAAATTTTTAATTCCTGCTCTTCTAAAGGACGATCAAACTGCTGGTAAAGCTGTATACGAGAGAGTTGTAAAGCATCACATAATAGATATTCAGCTTGAAGTTTAGGATTTTTGATTCCTTTTTGTGCTAAATATCCAGTTGATAAATTTAATATATCTTGAACGGTATTCAACCTTTACTCTTTATCTATTGTATTAAGGGCAGAGCTTTAAAAAAAATGCCTATTAGAGATAAAAAAAAACCGCATCGCACCCCCTGCATGAAAGCTTAAGAATTTTTTACATCCTTTCTGCCTGATAGTCTCATTCTTTATCTTATTTGCTCTTCAAGTTTAGCATACATGAAAAAAACTTGTTCACTGACAGTAATAATTAAAGAGCCAGCAAAAAATAAATGCAGGATTAAGCTCTCTCAACTTCCAAACATTTCTTTATAATAGTGAGCTACTAATGCGGAGGTTATATCTTCCATATCCCCTTCCATAATTTTATCCAAATTGTATTTGGTAAGATTGATACGATGATCTGTTAAGCGGTTTTGTGAAAAATTATAGGTACGAATACGTTCTGAGCGATCCCCACTGCCTACTTGAGCTGCACGGTTTGAAGCTAACTCTTGAGCTTTTTTCTGTTGCTCTATCTCAGTAATTTTAGCTTTAAGTAAACGCAATGCTTTTTCTTTATTTTTATGCTGGCTGCGTTCTTCCTGACAATAAACGACAAGACCTGTGGGCATATGAGTTAATCGCACTGCACTATCCGTGGTATTCACGTGCTGCCCTCCTGCTCCTGAAGATCTATAGGTATCCACGCGTAAATCTTTTTCATCAATTTGTACATCTGAGTCTTCATCGGGTTCTAAAAGTACAGCCACAGTGATAGCAGAAGTATGGACTCTACCCTGCGCTTCAGTGGCAGGCACCCGTTGAACACGATGAGTTCCCCCTTCATAGCGTAAATTTCGATAAACGTTTGGACCGGATAGAACCATAACGTATTCTTTAAAGCCACCCATATCAGAAGGGGTGCAAGATAATAATTCATAATTCCATTGTTTATTGTCAGCATACATTTTATACATGCGAACGCAGTCTCCCACAAATAAAGCAGCCTCATCACCTCCTGTGCCCGCTCGTAACTCTAGGATGGTAGGACGATTATCATTAGGATCAGGAGGTACAAGAAGTGTTTCCAAATGTTTTTGCAACTCAGGAAGCTTGCTTTCAAGTAGTTGAATGTCTTCTTGTAAAACATGAGAAAATTCAGGATCGCTCTCTGCTTTTAGAAGTTCTCTATTATCGGAAAGTTCTTGTTCAGCTTTTTTAAGATCATCCCAGGTAACTTTAATCTCAGCTAGGTAAGAATGCTCCCGCGTCAGTTCTTTATATTTTTTTTGATCATTAAAGATCTCAGGATGGCCTAAGATAGCTTCAACTTCAGCTAAGCGGAGGAGGAGCTGTTGGACTTTTTTTTCAATCATGATGAGGGAGATAAGTCTACAAAGCTTTCCTCTAACAAAGTCGTGGAGGAAAGCTTTATAAGGTAGAATTTAAAGAATTATTTCTTTTTCTTTTTGGAATCTTTTTTTGCTTCTTTTTCTTTAGGCTGCTCTTCTAATTTTCCTTCAGGCTCTTCATTATTCACTTTGCTTTGAGCAGTAGCATAACGTTTTTTAAATTTATCAACGCGGCCTTCAGAGTCAACTAAAGCTTTGCTACCCGTAAAGAAAGGGTGAGAAGCTGAAGAGGTTGATAAATGATAAACAGGATACTCAGTGCCTTCAAATTTATCCATTTGTTTTGGCTGTAAAGTAGATCCACATACGAATTTATGTCCTGTCGAAGAATCAACGAACAAAATTTTTTGATATTTAGGATGAATATCTTTCTTCATCAGAATTAACTCCCAAAAAGGTTAACAAATTTAATTTTCTTAAGTTACGAAAAAATGATAAAATGTGTTCAATAAAAAAACAAGCTTTTTCTTCGCTGTTTTTCAACACATTTATTTTCAGAGTAGAAAACCTGGGCGAAGCTAAACAGGTTTTGTACTTAATGATGGGCAATTGATTGAAATTTTTGCTTCTTAACTCTAAGATGTCTAAACATTCGTATTTGCAAACCTTAACACCCAATTTTTTATTATGTTTTATCATTCTTCTCTACTCTCAAACTTCGACAAGGTTCCTAAAAGCCTTAAAATCCTAATTTGCATGACAGCAATAGTTACTATATGTAGCGCAGCACTAGAACCTCTTTTTATCGCTATCTTTAAAATATATGGACCCCAAGAAATTTTAGGTCTCTCCCCCTGGGGTATAGCTAACTCCTATTATTGGCAACTTATTACATCTCTTTTTATTCAAAAACATGCAAATGGCATTAATTCATTTTTACTTATTAACCTTACCTTTAATATGTATATACTCTGGCTTTTTGGATCCCAACTTGCTGAATATTATGGAGATAAATCTTTTCTAGTTCTTTATTTTATGAGCGGTATTCTCGCAAACCTAGCAGCTTTAGCTGCTGTTTCCCTCTTATCACCTTATAAGATGTTTATTATTGCAGGCTTGACTCCCTCTCTGTTAGCCATCTTTGTAGCCTGGGCCATGCTTCATCGAGAGACCACCCTTCTCCTCTTTTTTTTAATCCCTATTCAGGCTAAATCGCTCCTAGCTGTTGTAATTGCTTTTTCTCTTCTCATCCCCTTATCGGCACTAGATTTTGTGAACCTATTCTACCATATGGTAGGCATCGCGTCCGGCTATCTTTATAGCGTAGTTGTTTGGCAACAACCGACGCCCTACTTATACATGCAAAACATAGACAAAATTTTTATGGGGTGGGGCCACCACCTGCATACTAAAATCCGACGCTACTTTTTTTCCACCCCGCAAAAGAGTAAAATTGTCGATATCAAAACAGGGAAAGCTACTCTAGGAGATGATGCATTTATTGACGAGATGCTAGCCAAAATTTCCCGCTCTGGAGAACAATCTTTAACGCGGCAAGAAAAAGACCGCCTGCGTAAAATTTCGGAAGAAAAAATGAAGGGAAACTAAGAGTGTCTGCATTTTAGGCAGCTAAAGCACACTCTAACTTGCCAGCTTTCTTAATCTCAAAGTGGCATATTGTGTCTTTTTATGATTATAAAGCCCTTTCGAAAGATTGTGCAGCAATTTTTCTATAATATCTGAGATCTTTTGCGTTTATGCCAAAGCCAAGCTTCTATCGAAGATCGATTGTTTACTAAAAGTTTTTGAAAGACCTCCCCTCTCTTATTTATGTATGATGTCACTAGCTCCTATTTAGAAGGCGAAAAAAATAAACTTGCCGATTGGGGTTACAACCGAGATAAAAAGAAAGGTAAAAAACAAATTGTTATCGGTTTGCTAAGTTCAGCCGAGGGTGCACCTGTCTCGGCAGAAGTATTTAAAGGTCATACGCAAGACACCTCTACTTTTCATGCCCAAATCAAAAAAGCTAAAGAACGCTTTAACTGCGAAAAGGTCACTTTTGGATGAGTGATGACTAGCGAAGCTTTGCAGCCAAATTCATATTTTTTCTCCCCCTTGCCTTTAGCAATACATTCTACATTGGGTTCATACAGGCTGTACACTTTACGAAAATCATTTTCTTGTTGGGCATAAATACACTTGATAATTTCTAAAAGATAAGAGTTTTCTGGCCCAAGGGCTTGCCCTTCTTTTTTTCTTTCAAAATCGCAGCTTAATCTTCCTAAATAATTATGCGGCCTTTTTTCTTCCCTTTTAGCTCTGTATAGCTGACGAGCATGGGCTTAAGCGAGCACGGATGTAAAAAGCTTTTTTAGCTAGCTTTTTATAGGTTTGTCGCAAAGTAACTTGGCAACTATCCGCCATTTTTACAAGCACTTGAATAGACTTAAAGTAAAGCTTGACATCGGTAGGAAAGGCGATAGCTTTAGACATCCCAGTGGTAGTGGCCATGACTTTTTTAAGGCTTTTTCTTCGCCGCGACTGCCAAAACAGCTGCTGCAATCGTTCCTTGTAAGTTCTTGTTAAGTCCAGCTTCTTCTAGCCTAGACCTCCATTTGATTAAAGAAATAGGGTGGAGAGATAGCTCATGATGCCAAAAGTCATACCCACAAAAATATTGCCAGTAAGCATTTTCTACCCATCGATGTACCGCATTTTATCAGAAAACCTATACATGTGTAGCAATAAGAAAGCCTCACAACTAGCCTTACAGGCTTAGTTGGCTGCCTATCTTTTCTACAAACAGCTTATCAACCTCTTCTTCCAACTGCTTCCATTCAATCAATTTGGATAGTTGAATGAGAGGATGATTTAGGTCAAGTTCATCGCTAAAGCGGGATTTAAAAAGACGGCCTTGTTGGTTATCTAGCTTGATTGGTTTCATAGTCAACTTTGCAAGAAATTAAAAGCTTTTTAAGGATTTAAGCGTAAAAGGATTATAGCAACTTTCGATAAAAAACGCTTTTGTAAGCATGTCTAAGTGGGAAATATCATTTAAATCATGTCGAACTACGTAATCACATCAAAATTTTTTATTTTTAAGGGAAATTTCTTCCAATTTTTCTTAGTAGACGCTAATACATGCTGCGCATGCTAAGCAGTTTATATCTTTTCTTATCCAAAGGGCTATCTAAGTTCTATGACTGTTTATACATAAATCATCCATGTACTGGCCGATATATTTAACTAGGCTGCAGTTTCATACATATGTTTGCTTAATATGTTAAATTTTATTTTTTTATCATTGTTATATTTTGTTATTAATAAATTAAAATTAATATATTTTTATTTAATTAATAAAAATTATTATATTATAATAAAAGTGTAGTTGTTGCAGTTTTTATTTGTTTGTTTTATAAGGGGGTAACAATGGATGCTGGATGGAATTCTCCTCGTACTGAGCAAAAACCTGAGCTTACTAATAAGCCTACGCAATTAGAAGGAAAGGAAGGAAAAGGGCAGGCTCATGGGCGGGGATCAATCGATCTTTCTTCAACAAACCAACGAGCTAGCCACATAGCACAATCGGCTTTACCGGTAACAGAACAAAGTGATTCTCAAAATGTGAAAAGTAAAAGAAGTCGATGGGATCAGCTCCCATCTAGCCATACACAAACTAAAGGAGACCAGCTACCTAGACTCACAAAAAAAAGCAGGCAAGATGTGTCCCCTCAGCCTGTAGGAGCAAAAGAAGTAGGTGCCCGAGCAGAAGAAGTTGCAACTAAAGCTCTTTCTCTTCATTTAGCTAGTAGCATTCGCTTTTCGCATCCATATGTTAGCCCCGTAATGGATAATGGTAAAATAACTATTGATGCGTTTAAAGAAAATGTTGTTAAGAAAAATCTTTGGGACCCTGCTCTGCCCATTGAAGTGGTACGTATGCCGGATAGAGGATTAACTTCTTTCGATAATAGGCGCTTGACAGCTTTGCGACAAGCTGCGGAAGAAAAAATAGGAGAAGGGGATACAGCTTCTTTAGAGGAAATAAAATTTTATGTTAAAATTTTAGAGCATGGCTCCGAGGCTAATCCTGATTTATTAAGAAGAATAGATAGTATGTGGGGTCAACATGTTCAGAAGAATGATCGTACTAATGTAGAAAAAGAGATTGCTGCAGCGGCTGTAGCCTATAGGATGAAAGAAGGTTCGATAGGGTATGCAATGATAACTCGCGTCCACCAATACGATAGCCTTATAGCACGGACGGCAAAAGTAGGGCAGCAAAATGTATTAGGTTATTCAGAGCTCCCAGAAATTAAAGATGCGGAGCATTATAAGGAAAAAGGAAAATACCGTAGTATGGAGAGACGTATAGGAGCAGGCCCTTCCCCAGCGGCTGCCCATAAGACATCTGACTTGAGAAATCCTCCTCGTCCTTCTCAGCAAGCTATAAAGAAAAAGGAGATAGAAGATGCTGCTTACCTTGCTGAATTGCTAAAAGAAATGGAAGAGGAGCATAAAGGACCATAGAAGAAGCAGCTCGCCTTGATGAGGAGCTAAAACCGGCAAAGGGACTTTTAATTAATTAACTATGCATCATGAGTTGTAGAGATTATCAAGGCAGCTTATAGGCAATAAATAGCATTTTCTAGATGATGATTGGCTATCAATAAGCAAAGCAGGATTTAGAAAAGCTTAATAGAGCATCGAATGACAAGTTTTTTTGGGGTATAAAGCTTATAGATTTATCTCGATAATGTTAAAAAATTCAAATTGCTATATATGCTCTTTTTTTAAAGAAGGAGAGGACTTATGCAAGAACGATTTGAAGGGTTTATAGAGGCTTAATGGAAAATCTTAAAGCCGCTCTTGCCCCAGATCTCTCCAAAAAATTTAAAGGGAAAAGCCTTTATACTCACCAGGACAAAATTCGCAATAGCCTATGTGTGATTTTAATTGCGGACTCTCGTTGGTATGATCTCTTTAAAGGCCCGAATTGGGGATGGCGGAGGGAAATAAAAATTGGAAATATTTAAAGAAGAAAGGAAGGGCTTTCATCTTGCAGAACAGAATCTCTAAAATCCCATTCACAGATAGCCCCAGTGGCATAGCCGGTAAATATTCTTCCGTGTCTTACTTTAAGGCAAGTTGTCTCTTCATTTTTTTCTTTTAAGGTCAGCATGGATTGTTTTTTTAGAGGGTCCCAGATTCGTATAGTTTTATCCTCAGAAGCGCTGATGATGTTACCATAGGCAATTTGAAGATTATTAACTCCTCTCCTATGCCCATTTAAAGTAAGGAGAGGCTGCTCTGTATTAGCATCCCATATTTTTATTGGACCTCTTCTCGAGCTAGTAATTATATTATTACCCAATTTTTTCACGTCCGTAATTCCCCAATCATTTTCCGTAGGTAAATATGTTAACAATCCCTTCTTTATGTCCCACACTTTTACTCTTGTATCTTCACAGGCTGAGCCACAAAAAAGCTTGCCATGCACTACTTTCATAGAAGTCACCCAGTTGTCGTGCCGCAGGCAACAAATCTCTTTTCCCCTTTTAATATCCCAACAACGTATAGTCTTATCTTCCGAACCACTAAACAACAGGCCGTTAATTAGCTTTAAGCATTCAATACTAGCGGTATGTCCTTTTAACACGCTAAGTTGCTGCTGCGTCTCAATATCCCATAGGCGTATCGTATCGTCACTAGACCCACTATATAGCCTACCCTGGTCAACTTTGAGGCAACCAATAAAACTCTCATGTCCATGAAAAGTACCTTGGCTTTTTTTTGTTTGGATATTCCACAGGCGAATTGTCTTGTCACTAGAACCGCTAAAAATGCGACCATACTCAACTTTAAGGCAATTCACGCTAGATTGGTGCCCTTTCATGCTATCTTGTTGTTCTCCATTTTCTATGTTCCAAACGCCTATCGTACCGTCCCTAATAGCTCCACTATAAAGAGAACCATTTGCTATTTTTATGCACTTAACATACGAGCCATGACTTTGCAAAGTAGAGAAAGTATATTCCCCATTCTCCATGTTTTTTTTTATTTTTACTAGATTACGATACTTGGTTTTCCAATTGTCAGCGTAAAAAGAGGTTGGAGGAATCTCTGCTAGCTGCATAGGTAACAGGTCTTGATTCTTATAAAATGGATTGACCTGCTTCTGGTAAGAGAAAAAGTGATAGCTATAATCTTTTTTTAAGCGTTTGCTCCATAGATAAGGATCTTTGATCATTCTTTGAAAATATTTGCAGACTCGCTGGAGCTGACATAATTCTTTTGCATTAAAGTAGGAAAAGAGATGTAAATGCAATTCCTCAGGTAAGGAAAAAAAGGAAGAGGATGAAGGAGAAGAAGGAAAAAAAGTAGGGTGCATGAGTTAATTTTTCCTAAGTTTATAAAGTTATAAAGATTGTATAAATTTTTCTTACTAAGTTCATTGTAATTAATAGTCTTAAGCTCTTATGCTCGCTTGGTCTTTCTAAAGGTGTGGTGTTTTGATAGAGACGAACATTGGTTTAAATATAGAATATATATATATATATATTAATATTTAAAGCTTATTTGTCAAGGAATTTAGTAAGCAATCTAAAAAAGTTAAAATATTAATTAACCGAGGCTCTCATTAAAATATCTATGTTTAAATTATGTGATTTATTTTTTTAACTAAACACTTACTGAATACTTTTATCCTTTAACTAGTAAGTGGTAAGCGGTCACGGGATATAAAAGGTTTCTTAGATAACAGAAGGGATAGGTTGTTTGGTACGAGCTGCATGGATAGCGTCTGCTAGAAAATCTAGAATAGATTTTCCTTGTCGATAAAGAGTTTCAATACAGCTATGCAGCACTTCCCTCCACCTTTTGCCATAGATAGACTGGCTACCTAGACATAGCTTACGTACAATGACTAGATTTCTTAAAGATTCTTCGGCAGCATTATTGGTCATAGGAATAGCAGGATTTTTCAAGTAAGCATGGAAATGTTTGATCTGCTTTAAAAGCTTGTGGCAAAACTTCCGCAACTTCTTAGTACTACTCCAGCGCTGTAGCGTATGCAATCCTTCTTATATATAATGCCAGTTAAGGTATCCATACTGCTGCCAGTAGACTGGCTGATTAGTCCTTCTTCTAGGCAATGTTTATTTTTAAAAAGCTTTTGCGAGGTATCATTAGGTTTCCTAAGCGCTGTGTATCTCCAAGGTTATATTGGGCTGTTTTACTTGCCTTTGTAGATTACGGATTAGATGAGCTAGGCAGTACTGTTTGATCTTTACCTTAATTTGATGAATGGCTTTAGCCCTGATCACTTACTAAGCAATGAATCTACTGACCGACTAGCGCCTTTAGAGTAGCGCCATTTTGATAGGGTCTTAATGCATAAGCAATCACATTTCCTACACGTAGCACTAGCAAATGTTCGTTAGTAGCGGCATGGCGCCAGCTCATTGCATCTAGATGCAAAGGCTGATGTGTGGTAATAACTGCTTTAACGAGTGTTTCATAAGACGAAAAAAGTAAGGCAGCGGTGCGAGCTTTAACTTTAGAATTAAGGCCTTGGCTTAAAGCTATGCTAGGAAATAAAGCAATAATTATGGTGCGCACGGCACGATAGCTTTAGGCGTATTGGCCTATCAGCAGATTAATAAAGCCTTCTAGCCTTAAGGCCGAGCAAGAATTGCTCATTTTCTTTAAGTTCAGAACGTGTTTCAAGATGGCAGCAAGGGCATCTGCTCGTTACCAAATCTATTTGATGCACTAAAGG
>NZ_JRXI01000116.1:0-13915 GCF_000813645.1 Neochlamydia sp. TUME1
ATGGCAGCAAGGGCATCTGCTCGTTACCAAATCTATTTGATGCACTAAAGGTTTAATTTCAGGAAGCTCGATCTGCTGCCATGAAAAAATCTTATCAGTGGCATGCATAGCAGAGTAGCAATGTGGGCAAGCTTTTAGGCAACGAGCCTCATGCGAGGTAACTGCGCTAGCAGGTAATAAATAACGGCTAGCACCAGGATGATAAGGTCGATTTTCTGCTTTAGTTAATAATGAACGATTAGCTTTTTGATCTGTCGAAGGTGGCTTGGAACTATTTTTAGAATCTTGATTAAGCTGCTCTTCCAGCTGAGCCATGCGTGCTTCAAGCTTGGTGATTACCTTTTCCAATCTATTTACCATAGCTTTTAGCTGAGCATTCTCAGCTCTTAGCTCTGCATTCTCTGTAAATAGCTGCTCGTATGATGGTTGCATACTATTCAATGTATGATTAAGTCAATATAAACTCTAGAAATTATTTTATTTATCAAAAATTGACTGATAAACACCGTAACGGCTTATGAAAATTAGGATTTGCAAGCATGGAAGATGTGCATAAGTTTTTATCGCTCGAGGCTCGGCTTCTTTAAGTGCTTCTTTAATTTTTAAATAGGCAATCTAGCTACTCGTCAGTCAAAGACTTTTTTTCTCGGCGACATTTTTTGAAAAAATCACGCATGAGGGCGGCTCCATATTCCTCTAGAACGCCTCTTTTAATGTTAAGATTATGCGTAGGATGAACCTTCTCAAATACATCCATCCAACTCCCATTAGCCCCATGCCGTAAATCAGGTGCCCCCCATACTAGAGTGGAAATTCTTGATAAAAACATAGCTCCTGCACACATACAACAGGGCTCTATAGTAGTATAAAGGGTGGTGCCAGTTAACCGCCAGTTCTCCATTGCCACTTCCCCTGCAGTAATGCATAGCATTTCTGCATGAGCAGTAGCATCTTTGAGCAGTTCTACTTGGTTATATCCCCTAGAGATTACTTGTCCTTCATGCACCAGGACAGCTCCTACAGGAACTTCCCCCTGCCTGAAAGCTTTCCATGCCTCTTTCAATGCTTCAAGCATAAATTTTTCGTCTTCTGACTGAGGCTTAAACGTAAAAGGAAAAAGCATAGCTACCCATTCAATCTTTTCTGTAGTAATGCCATTTGCTTTTTCAATGATTCTGTATCTTGAATATATTTTTTTTGCATTCCAATCAATTTTTTCTCATACTTATCCGCTAAGCGAGCGATTTGCTCTTCATAGTAATCTTTCAAAGATTGCTGGCTTAAATGTTCGTCCTGAGCATCTTCTACAGCTGCTAAGGCTTTTTGCTCTTCTTCAGCACGCTTATTAAGCTTTTCATAAATTTCTTTAGGAAATACTACCGAATTCATAACGGAAAAAAGATAAGTACGTACAGCTCCATATTGGCTAACTGCGCCCTCCACGATCTGTTGTGATTTATCTGCATCAATTTCAGTTAATTGGGTAAAATCATTAGATATTTGCAACAACGCCCCTTCAAAATAGTCATAAAGCTCGGCATTCTTGAGGAGCCATCGATTAATGATAAACTCAGCAATTTTTTCTCCATTTTCTTCCTGCTCTAAAGCTAAGGTATAAGCGTTCACTATCTCTTCATTTGTTAGCTTGTTTAAGTTTTTACCTAGAAAATATTTCTTTACAAATTTAAAATCGTTTTTAAGATGCTCGTGTTTAAGGTCTTTTTTTACCTCCTCAATGATTTGAGGCATCCATGATATTAACATTGTAGATTTTTCTTTATAAGTGGCGTCTTTCAGCATAGAGTAGTTCCTTACAAGGGTGTTTTGATTATGCACGGATCAAGAATCTACCAATTTAGCAGAGAAAATGCAAGAAGAGAACCTTTTATTAGGGGGTTTAATTTAAAAACTATGAAATAGACCCTTCATCCTAAAAACCTCTTTTCTTCTTTTTTCTTTTACATTTCTCCTTTTATTCGCCATGGCTCCCTCCCACCCTAACAAGATTGCACTTGATTTTTAATAGTTACCTAGGTAAGATGTGATGATAGAGTGAGAAAAATAGATTTACATTTTTTTAATATATT
The DNA here is from genome assembly GCF_000813645.1 of Neochlamydia sp. TUME1. Taxonomy (NCBI): domain Bacteria; kingdom Pseudomonadati; phylum Chlamydiota; class Chlamydiia; order Parachlamydiales; family Parachlamydiaceae; genus Neochlamydia; species Neochlamydia sp. TUME1. The sequence continues at coordinate 2,088 of NZ_JRXI01000116.1, forward strand.
AAGTCCCCATAACTATGGTCGGGCTTTAAACTTAAACGGGGGATTTTCTGAATGTCTCTAGACAAAGGAACGAAAGAAGAGATTACAAAAAAATTTCAGCTTCATGAAAAAGACACAGGCTCCGCTGACGTCCAGATCGCTATTTTAACAGAGCGTATTGCTGAATTAAATGAGCACCTTAAGCGTTCTCCTAAAGATCACGCTTCTAGGCTAGCTCTCTTTAAGCATGTTGGCCTAAGAAGACGTTTATTGGATTATTTAAACTCAACCGACACTTTGCGCTACTTGTCACTTATTAAAAAGTTAAAATTAAGAAAGTAACGCAAGCAGCTTTATATTAAGTGGGGCAGATGGCCCATACCACTGCCCTTGTTAATCAAAGCTTAAGACTATTTATCCTTAAGAAGGCCTCAAGTTTAAGGAGAATTTTAAAGATTATAGAAATCAGAAATCGCGCTTTAAATCAGTCATTTAAAGTATGTTTTCTGAGTTCTATCTATTAGCCTTCTTTATAATCTTCGATGACACTTGCTGGGAAAACAGCATAAAATTATGCATATTTTTTTAGCCTTCGACCTATCTATAAATTCAAACTACATTTTAGGAGTATAATATGCAACCACACCTCATGAAGGTTAAAGTAGGCGAGCAAGAACTAATATTTGAAACAGGAAAAATTGGTAAACAAGCCAATGGGGCTGTTTTAATAAAAGCAGGCGAAACTTATCTTTTTAATAGCGCTTGTGCGGCAGCTAACGCGGCTGATAATATTGATTTTTTCCCTTTGAAAGTTGATTACCAAGAAAAATTTTCTGCGGTGGGTAAAACGATTAGCGGCTTTATAAAAAGAGAAGGGCGCCCTTCCGAGAAAGAAACCCTTATTTCACGCCTTATAGACCGTCCAATACGTCCCATGTTTCCCGAAGGCTATTATAATGAAGTTCAATTATTGTCTTACGTATGGTCTTACGATGGCATTAATATGACAGAGCCATTGGCAATCTGTGGTATTTCAGCCGCTTTAGTGATCTCCGATATTCCCTTATTAAAACCTATAGCTGGTGTACGTATTGGCTTAATTGATGGGAAGTGGCTTGTCAACCCCACTCAAGAGCAGATGACCAAATCTAAATTAGATTTAATGTTAGCAGGAACCGAAGATGCTATTCTTATGATCGAAGGCCACTGTGATTTTCTGACCGAAGATCAACTCATGGAAGCCATTGAAGTAGGCCATAATAGTATTAAAATTATTTGCCAAGCTCTACTCAATTGGCAAAAAGAGATTGGTAAAGAAAAAAACCTGACCACCCTTAGAAGCTTGCCTACAGAACTCATAGGAGAAGTTGAAAAACTTGCTACGCCTCTTTTAGAACCTGCTTTAAGAAGCAATCTAAAGCAAGATCGTGAAGAAAAATTGAATGCTATGAGAAAAGCTGTGGTAGATACCCTTTTACCTGAAGGAGAAGAACCTAAATATTCCGTTAACCAGGTTAATGCAGCTCTTAAAGATCTTCAGTCTAAATACATGCGTAAAATGATCTTAGAAGAAAATATTCGTAGCGATGGACGTGACAGTAAACAGATTCGTTCAATAGATATCGAGCAAGGCCTTCTGCCTCGTACGCACGGTAGTTCATTATTTACACGCGGTGAAACACAAGCGGTAGGTGTATGTACATTAGGTGGGGAAGCTATGTCTCAAAGATATGAAGATCTCGATGAAGAGAGTAGCCGTAGATTTTATCTTCAATATTTCTTCCCTCCCTTCTCTGTAGGAGAAGTAGGACGCATAGGTGCCCCAGGACGCCGTGAAATTGGCCATGGAAAATTAGCAGAAAGAGCTTTATCAGCTATTATACCTGCTCGAGATATCTTTCCTTATACCATGCGCTTAGAATCCACCATTACAGAATCTAATGGTTCCTCCTCGATGGCTACAGTATGTGCAGGCTGTCTTTCTATGATGGATGCAGGAGTACCTATTAAACGCCCAATTGCAGGAATTGCCATGGGACTGATTTTAGAAGAGGGACGGTACAAAATTTTGTCTGACATATTGGGAATCGAAGATGCTTTAGGCGACATGGACTTCAAAATTGCTGGTGATCAGCATGGCATTACAGCCTTCCAAATGGATATCAAAGTAGAAGGTATTACCCCTGCTATTATGCAAGCGGCTCTAAATCAAGCTAAAGAGGGCAGAATTCATATCCTTAACAAGATGTTGGAAGTTTGTCCTACTTTCAAACCGCAGATGTCTATCTATGCCCCGCGTATTGAAACCATGCAAATTAAACCTAGTAAGATTGCAACAGTGATAGGTCCAGGGGGAAAACAAATTCGAGCTATTATCGAAGCCTCCGGGGTAGAAATTGATATCAACGATGATGGTTTGATTAGCATAGCCTCTACAAACTTAGAAGGTATTGAAAAAGCCAAAGCTATTATTCATGGCCTAACAGCTGAAGTAGAAATAGGTAGAACATATACAGGTAAAGTTACCTCTGTAGTAGCTTTTGGAGCGTTTATAGAGATTTTACCGGGTAAAGAAGGGTTATGCCATATCTCTGAATTTGAACATACACGCATTGAAAACTTAGCCGATCATGTCAAACAAGGAGAAGTAATCTCTGTAAAAGTTTTAGATATCAACGAACGCGGCCAGCTTAAGTTAAGCCGCAAAGCCCTTCTTAGTAAATAATGCTGAGGAGATCGATAGTCTATTTCTATCGATCTCCCTTCATTTTATTCATTCCTTAATATGTTCATATTTTATTATCATATCACTTTTCGCTTATCTTTTTGTGTCAAACTTTATTCCTTTCAATCTCATCTTAAGCCCCGCTACTTGGCTAAAAAATTTCTTTGCTATGTTCTTAGTGGGTGATCTAAATTTTTAAAACAGCTAGCTAGACCTTCTATCAGAAATCCCTTCTTAACAAACAATCATACCCTCTATTAGCAAGCCTCTTATTTTAACCTCAATTCTTTAATTTTAATGAGTATCTGATAAATTTTGGTAACTCTTAAGATCGCGATCTTTAAACAATGCTTTTGCGCTTACAGCCCCTTAATTTTCGCTCTACTAGCTTTCTTAAAGCTTGCTACTTAAGCCGTTGATAATTAAAGCTCATTGATTTTGTGTCTTATCACTACCTTAGAAAGAAGGTTATTATAAAAGTAAATACTCCTTTTGCTTAATTCTTCCTAGCTTAAGCTTATCTTAAAGCTCCGTCAGCTAGCTATTAGTGAATAAGCTTATCCCGGGTATCCACCCTAAGATTAATAGACGCAGCATGAGTATTATTAATTGCTTTCTAAAAAATTGCTTAACGCACCCATCAAGCAACATAAGGCATTAATTAGTCTCAAAAAAAGTATTCAGAAGACTTTTTAAAGCGTAACCTCTCTTCCCAAAAGCTAAGTAAAAAAATTAGCATATAGCTGATCTATCTTACAAGTGAGTAGGCCAAGCCAATCCTCAAGGCGCTTGCATAACTTTTAAACCCGCCATCCTAATTAAGGAAAATTAAAAAAATCTTATAATTACGATATTTAAGTTCTTTACAAATTTGAAGGGTATAGATATAAACTGCTTTAACACTGGCCAAAAAACTACAAACGGCAACATATCAACCATTTATTCAACTTTAGGCCCCATAACTGTAGGTAGTAATGAATAATATTTTTTCTTGGAATCCTCCTAGACCTCTTCTCAAGCAGCTAGAAAATTATTGCCGTGACTTAAATAAAACCCTCCCTACAACTGAGAGAAATAAAGACCCCACGCAAGACCTTACTGCTTTTTTCCAAAATTTTGTGCTAACAATCGAAGTAGAGCACCGCCCTCTTCGCAAAATCTTTGTACGTTGGCTAGGAAAAAAAGATTTAGTAGATAGCAATGGAAAGCTTGAACCTACTTTAATTGCGAATTATCTTTCTCCGCTTTGGAAAAAGGACCCTAATAAATGCCAAGCTAATCTCTATCTTTTATTCAATTACATGACCAAAATTACGAAAAGGTTTATTAAAAATAAATTCAGCGTAGCAGTAACTCCCTCCCTTGAAAAAATTGATATTAAAACTTTGGATCAGAAATTTTATAAAAGTTACCATAAAATTTTATCTACCGCGCAGTTCATTTGCTCGCTAGAAAAAATAAAAGATGAGTCAATTAAAATCATTATCACTGAGCTGAATGTCTGGTGTCTCCATTATTTAGTGGAATCAGCAAAAACGCCTTTAATCAATTTTGCTCAGGATAAATACAACTATCCATTTAGCGAATATATAGACGATAATGCTCCTCATTATCACCGGGAAGATGGAGGAGCAATTGTAAATATTTTTCTTAGGGAAATCCAGAAACGACACAATTGGCTAAAAGATATCAAAATCAGCCTCATAAAAAATGATGAATTTGAAAAATTAATTATTAATTGCTGTCAGATATTAAAAGGACGCTATCTTCCTGCTGAACCGAACGATCTGGAGAATATTCTTATAGAGATTAATAACAAACCAGCAGACAATGATTTTACTTTTGTAGATTATTCCGAAGCGTTCAAATTCTATGAACATGATAACTCAATTCTCCCTAACAAAAATATAAATGAAATTTTAGGTAGTGTTTTTAAAGGCAATCATTTAATTGTTGGGGTGGTATTAAAAATTGATGGCCAGTCTCTCTATTTTTTCCATGGCAATAATAAAGAAAACTTACAGAAATTTTTAACTACATTTAAAAGCCTTCAAGGAGCTCACGGAGCGTATCCTGATATTGTATTACTCAAAGAACTTTTAATTCGTACAGGCTATAGAATTACATCTCTATTAGACCACTATCCTATTCCCCAGAGAAGAGCTTACGAAACCTACCTAGAGATTCCTCCGTTAGAAGAGCGTGAGATTACTCTAGAGGAAGTAATAAATACCCATCAAAAACTTTTTGAGTACGTGAAATTTTTATCTGAATCAGCAGAAAACTCGACACTTACCTCACACTATTTGCAGTTTCTTTATAAACTACTCGCAGCCACAAATCCGGTCATAAGAGTAGAAAATCCTCTTATATATAAAGCAGCATTTCATTGTTTAATTAAGATAAAAAAACATCTTAGCCAGCTCAGCTATAATAATTTCCAAGATTGCCAAAATAAATTCATTCTTGTCTTCGAACATTTTCAACAGCTTCAAATATTGTACAAAAGAGAAGAAATTGAAACTATTCCTGAAGTCCTAAATTCCCAACCTACTCCTAAAGGAGTGGTAAGCAATGGATATACTTTCACAAGCGGTATTGCTTGCTTTGGAAACATTACGGAAGGGCTTTTGCAGATGCTTGCGGAAGGATCTCATCAGCCTGATGGAGAGCCTCTTAAACCCTCTGTAATATTTGACACCAATAGTTACTACGAAATCAGTGAGAGCACAGGCGGCCTTAAAGATTGCTTAAAAGAACGTTTTTCCTGCCAAACTGCCCAGCTAAGTAATTTTGAAACAATTCCGGACTTGGAAAATTATGACGTTATCTTTACAGATATCTACCCTAATCGGGTGGTAAGGCTTGTCATAGAAGAAATAAAAGTTAAAGAGATTATTAAAACAATTTTAGAAAAAAGAGATTCTATCTCTGTTACACATAAAGATAATAAACGTCCATTAGCGATGGTCCTTGATTGTGCCACTACGTTTTTCATGCATGAAGAAGTCCGCAGCCTAGTAGAAGAATTTGCAACTCCTATTAATGAAGGAAAATTGATTCTTATTTTAACCAACAGCCTAGCTAAGTATGGACAGCTTGGGCTAGATAAATTTCCGGGCGGAATAGTACAAGTTTATAGTTCCGATACATCCGCAGATGATTTATTAAGAGGTTTATTAACAAGCAGTGCAAACGATAACTTTTCCAAAGAAGCTTTCTGGTTTTTTCATCTTATGCTCAAACATTGCAGTGAAAATATTATAAATTATCTAGAAAAAATAAGAAAAAATACTGACTTTGTTTATAAGGAATTACAAAAACAGGGATTAGTCATAGAAAAAAAACAAGACATTACCGATCAAGGCTCCACTCAAAAGAATAATACTAAAAAACCTTTAATTCAAATAGGTTATAGAGATGAAAAAGTCCCGATGATAGGGATTCATATGAATGGTTTTCAAAGAGAACTTTTTGGAAAGGAGGATGAGCAATTTTTACATATTTTGGTAGTTATCATGCAGTATTATTTGTATGCTAGATATATCATAAATAATCTACCTGTCACCATGAGCCAAAGCTTTGGATTTGCGAATGCCAATTTAATTGAGTGCTGGTCTGCATTGAGATTAACAATAGGCCTAGAGGAGGAAAAAGATTTACGTTTATATGCTGCGATAATCGGTCAAATTAAAGAAGAGCTAGATTGCTTAGTCGAAGATGATTTAAAAGAAAAGGTAAAAGATAACATCCTCAAGCTATCCAAGCAACAGGATTTAAAAAAATTATTTTATCATTACCATTCTAACTTTGTAGACGAAGTTCAAGGCGGTTTATCATCTTTTGTCAACTATCTTTGTACTCTTAAGGACTGCTAGGAAACCTTTTAGAGTATTAAATAAGGCGAGTTACCCGATAAGGAAATAGCTCAAAGAAGAGCTTGAATCTATCTCACCCCTTGGTCAATTCATAAACCTGCAAACTAACAATCTTTGCCAATCCTTAATATTTTTCTTTCCTTTAGCTACCATTCGCTGGAACTTTCTTTGCAGCTAAGATATCCATTTAACCTGCCATCTTATTCTTTTTAAACTAGAAATGACCCTTCTCCAGTCCTTTTGCCAGGATTTAGTGGCCTATAAATCCAAAGAAAAATTTCTCATGTCAAAAGCTTATCTCTAAGGTTCCGCTACCTGGCGTTTATTTCGGCAGCAATATTTTCTCAAACTTATAGATAACCTTTTCCTTTTGCTAATAAATAAGGGATGTCTTCTTTTCCTTTACACTGCTAATCGATTGTTTGCCCTCTGCGCGCCTCTTCCTGCTGAAAAAAAGTTGGCTGCTACGCGCTGCCAATCTAACTTTGTGGCTAGCTTAAGTTGCATCTAAGCAAGGTTTACAACATTCTATCTTGGGCTATCTTAGTGGCATCTAAACATTATGAAAGAGCTCCTGGTCGGCAAAGCTTCACTCTTCTCTGTGAAGCACATCACATGACCGTAACTCTTTGATGAACACTCGACCAAATAGTGGTACAGATCTTTTTCGAGGATGCATAGGGTTAAGCGTCTAATACGCTTTAAAAGAACTTAGTCTGTATACCCCACCCTCTGAAAGATGCCTCTCTGCTTAGCAAAAGGGATTTTATAAAGTACATGATAGCATAAGGAGTAGATTAAAAGCGTACAACTTGTTTTTTACACTCCTTAAAAAGCTTGGGTGCTAAAATCTTGCGTTGTGTACCCATAACTCTTCAAAACCATTTTGGCATCATATCTTAGATATTACCATCATAGAAAGGTACTTATGTAAGACGAATAAAAAAACATGTGCTAGTGAAATACCTTCTTCACATGGTTTGATTTTTTTACCAAAAAAATTAAATAGTGAAGATCATGATGGTTAAGAGAGAGATTGATTAATGTCCCTTTTCGGAGATAGAGGATAACTGGAAAAAGCTTGAGCCTTAAACAGTGCAAAATGTAGCTTGAAAGCTATTTGAGGCCTCTAATTGGCAAGAACAATAGAAGAAGTAGATGGCCAAAATTATCATTAAGCGAAGCGCTGCTTATGAGTATAATGTTTTATAAAAAGTGGCTATATCACATGCATAAACTTTTAATATGTTAGGGAACCCTTATCAACTCAAATATCCTCATCCTGACCGCCGCTAAGTTGTCTTTGCTAATTTAATAAAGAGAAGGGTAGCTCATGCTTACACCACCCGTAACCCCTGCAGCCAATTTGCTCGTAAGGAAAAATAAACATCAATGAGCTAGATGATGCAGTATAGGCTATGGTGTGAAGCAGTATAGGATTGTTATATTCTTATCCAATGAATAGCGTTAAATATGAGTACGAATATTTAGATTTTTATCCATGTTTGAATCATTGCACCCGGATCAATAATACCTTGGAGTTTTACAGAAGCTTTATTGACCTTCGTGTTACCAATTTTAATGACTTTTAAATTCATGTTGTCTAAAAAAGGAGGCAGTTCTTCAAATGAATGATTTCCATTCAGATTTAGCTCTTGTAAATTAACCAATTCTTTTAGTTCAGGAGGTAAAGAAGTTAAATTATTAGCGCAAAGGTTTAAATGCTGTAAGCCTGTCAGGTATTTAAAATAAGCAGGTAAATTTGTTAACTTTGCGCCACTCAGTTCTAAAAACTGGATTTGTTCAATTTGCTGCATGATATCTTTTAAGCATATTCTTTCAGCTTCTTTCGGATTAGAAAAATCATGGTTTAAGTATGTGTGCAGAATATGTCGAGCTATCGTGTGACCTTTTAAACTTCTCGAATACTGCACATAGATACGACCTTTCAGATACACATTCTTAACAATAAATTCACACAGTTGCTTGATTTCTTTTAACTGATTAATTTTCTGAGATATCTCACTAACACTTTTTGCTGCATCTTTTATGCCCTCATTAGAAGGAATCGATAGATCATAATCATTCTGCCCAGGTAAATGAGATTCAAGGAAATCAGGACAGGATCGGGAATCTAAACTAGAGGTTTGTGTTAATGCTTGCATACTGTACTCCTTTTTAACAAAATTTTTATTTTATTATAAAAAAAATGTCAATAAGTATTTAATACCAAACGATCTGGAAAAATTTTTTTTCAAGATAATATTTACCAGCAAACCTGTCCAGGTAATGTTTGAAAGTGTTTTAAAAACTGATTTTGCATAATTAAGCGGAATTAAAACTTTCTTTTCTTTTTCTCCCATCTTTTGTATAAGTGAAGAACTTACTGAGCAAAGATCAGGCTATATTTACTTAGTATTTAAAATTTTATTTAGTATCCTTAATAAATTTATTAAGCAATTACGCACGTTAGCTAGTAAAAGAGCATATCCAGCTGCGGGCATTTACGTAAGAAATATTATTTTTTAATGTAAAATTACCTTTTATAAGTACACTAGGTTTAGGCCCTCAAATTTACCTAGGTAAATTTGAGGGCCTTTATCTATAGGGAGAGGCAGAACAGCTGATATTGAAAACTTTATATATTAACTAGATGATGTTCGATTTCAGGGATGGGACAATCCGTCAAATCTTTGGCAACTTCAGCCACTATAGTTTTTTGTGTGCTAGTATTTATATGATGGCGCACTAATCCTAAAAACGCAGGATTAGCCATTAAATAAAGCCTTGTAAATTCACCTTTATAATGGGCAGCGCAGATATAATCTCCTAAGGATCTAGCAAATTTCTCCTTTTCCACCTCTTTAGGATCCGTTTCAGGTTCATAAGCATGACGAGTGGTGCCTCCACTTTGAAAGTTACGTCCAGGTTTTCTCCCTTCTAACACCTGATCTTGTAAGCGGCTTTCAGGGTGATTGAGGACAAGAAGTTCTTCAATTTTAGGAAACTTTGCTAAACGATAAATCTTAGCTTTCGAGCTATTGGCAACTACGATCCAAGTTAAGGTATGTGGCATTCTTCCTCCTAATGCTATTAAAACAATTAATTTTATTCTTAAAAAAGCAACTGATTATTCTATTGTCTATCTTTTAGTCTCGAAAAACAGATTAAAACTTTTTCTAAATTTTTCTATCACTTATGATTTATAAAGTCCGTTTACACCTTTTATAGAAAGGTTTTTTAATTGATGAAGCTCTCAATAGGCTTATATTTAATCTATCTTTTAAAAGCATTTACTTAGCGCATAATCTAGTATTTAGCTTTTTAAAATACTATAAAAAATACAATTAGGCTCAGCCTTTATCTATTTCAAGTTATCACGTTACTTATTCTTAAGCCTATTTACCGAGCTTACAATAACACTCTTTTTTCCTCCTAGCTACAAGATTTTTTTATCCTTTCTTTTTCCTATTAATCCTTTAAATTTTTATTTCTTTTCCTACAAAAAAAATCCAGCTTTATTAGAATTTGGACACAGGCACAAAATAGTCTTATCAATCTAATTGCTACAGATAAATATAACGATCCCTGCTCACCCATATACTAGAGGCTTAAGGGTCTACAAAAAAAATTACTTAAAAAAAGCTCAGTTATCTTTTGTAGGGCTATAACTACTTATGGCCGGTGAAGAGCCCTTTTAGATAAAGTTAAAGATAGACCTTTTAAGTAATAACAACAACTTTAGCACTTAAAAAAAACTACTTCAGCTTTTTTAGCAATTTAGCATTTTGGTGCCACTTTGCTGTATTTCATTCCTCAGTAGGTTAGTTACTAAACACAAGTTAGATGCCATGCTTAGAGTTGCCAATGCTTCTTCTATTGCATGGAATTATATAAATCTACACGAAAATATTCGATCGGCTTTAAAAGTTGGCAGTAAAGCCTTTGCCGCTTCATTTCGGCTACCTTTGCATTTAAGTATGTGGCCATTCTTAAATATAATGTCACTTAAGATAACCCCTCTGTCGCCAAACTGATCGGTTCTTTTTACGCTCCTTGTTTGTTTTAAAAAGCTTGTTTGAACTATCCCATACAGGGATGGCAAATAGATAAGCTCAGCAATATTACTTGGAGCTCTACTTTAACTTTAACGATGGCTAAATCTTCGATCACTTAAAATTAAGCGATGACTCTTCTATTTAGCTAACGATTTTAAAATGAGGCGACCTTTTAAGACCTTTTAAAGCCTAATCAATTATCCATTCTACCATACCCGCCTATATCCTCATTAGCGGCTGTACAGCGCCCATTCACAGCGTTTTTAAGCCAACCTCTGGTGGGTAGCAATAAAAGCTCTTACAAGAGCTTATAAGACGAAATAAGTAAGCTTTAATCTTAGCAACAAAGCCCTGGCTTAAATAACCTCTCCTTAATAAAACCTTTAGATTTTAAGGGAGAATAAAAAACCCAGCTTAGCTTTTTTTCGTAGTTTAGCACGCATTTCTAAATGGTAATAAGCGCATTTACTTGCTTTCAAGTATCCGCAGTGGATTAAAAGTTGAAAATGAAAAAGCTTGATCTTTGGCCAAAAACGTTTTATTTGGATTTGCCGTATGCACAGCCAAGCAGCACTGTCAACAGCTGTTAAGTAATGCATAACAGGGCAGGCCATAGTGCTAAAAAGTATTAGCTGATAGCTAACCGAAGAGGGTAATTCAAATTCTCTACCTTTTTAATTTAATTTTCAGAAAAAATGCTGTAGCGTTTTATAGGAGGAGCTTAGTTTTGCTTTTTCTTGAAAAGCTGGGGCTAGTTGGGTAAGATTAAAACGTTTGAGGTTGAAAAAGTTAAGATAATTAAAAAAAAGCATGCAAACCTTGCTCGCTTCCCATCTGAAGATGAATTTAAAACATCTCTTAGCTCATCTGTTTCCTTCCTCACGAAAAGACAGTATAACTCTTTAAATGGAATTTTCCAATGGGGGGGTATACAGACCGCAATAAATATAAAAAAAATAGAATGGTAAAGGAAAAAAGGTTGGATAAAGCAAGATAGACTAACAGGAGGACAGAAGAGATTTTGGTAGCGGTAGTTGAGTAAATAAAAAAAAAGCTTGGCGGCGACCTACTCTCCCACACTCTTGTGTGCAGTACCATCGGCGATAAGAGGCTTGACTTCTGAGTTCGGTATGGGATCAGGTATTTCCCTCTCTCTATTGCCACCAAGCAAAATTGTTCTTAGCTTTT
>NZ_JRXI01000117.1:0-27883 GCF_000813645.1 Neochlamydia sp. TUME1
CCCCTATTTTCCTTTTTCTCTAATTTTTTCCTAAACTCTTGAAAATTAGCAAACTTTTTCCTTAATTATCTTTGGCTTCTAGCTTTTTTTGTCTTATAGGCGAAGATAATATCGCTGGCTTAAGAAAAGGGGTTAGGAAAATCAATTAAGTTGAAATAGGCACTTAGAGGGCTTATACTGTGAGAGTTAGTATAGCATATTCCTTTTATCATTCAACTATTATTTGCAGTATCTTTTTTATGCCCACCTAACTTTAACGCGTGCCCTACCAGTGATTAGCAAAATGAAGCGAACTCATTCATAAGCTATCCACTCAACTTTTATATGAATAAGCTCACACTACTTTTCATTTAGCTGTTTGGCGTATATAGCAAGAGCTTTTAATAGCAAAGGAATTTTGCTTGGCCTACTCTTCAAAGCTTTCTAATAGGTATTAACATTTTCTACTCATCTTATCAGCCAGAATCAACAAACGACAGCTACAAGGCTATCCAATCTTTAAGAAAGCCAGATTAGCCTTGATAAAACCTACCGGCTTTCTTAGTACCAAGCCAGAGATCAAAAGAACTAGAGTAGTAGGTTAAAAAGCAAGTGAACCATCTAGAACAGAGTAGGAGAGGTGTATTGATGCTTGATGAGACGAGGGAAGAAAAGCTCTATCCAAAGGAAAACAACTGTGTAGTGGTCTTTTCTCGTCGACAAGGGAGATCAAATATAAGAGGTAAATTACTTTCTAAACCTTATTTGCTAGGAAGAATATATTTTTCCTATCGGTTTTGAAGAGATTAAGAAATAGTGTATTTATGCCAGGTGAAAACAAAGAAAGAAAAAAGGCAGCCATCCATCACTAAAAGCCAACTTTTAGCATACTTTATCCAACAAGTAGTTATAACTCTAAGTTAAGTTTGAGTAGATGCTGGCTGAGCAGGAGTTTGACGCTAAAGACTTTAGTCAACTTATTCATAGTAAACTTAAGAGAGCTGCCTAGAGATGGCATAAAGCCTAATTGATCAATTGCTTTCTCTTAAAGAAGCTAAGGGGGAAAAGGTCGGTGTCAAAATTTTAAACTCTTTACTTTTAAAAGGGAGATAAAAGGATAGCTTAGCCTGGCAAAATTACCCTTCTTTTTCAGCTTTAATCACACAAACCCTAAAAAATCGAAGACGGACCCAAAGATATTTCTTCCATTTGCTATAAGATATAAGCTAATCCTTAAAGCCAATCTGATGACGTCGCTAGAATTCCATCATTCACAAAAGAATAGTAGGAGTGCTTAAGGTAAGCCATAAAGTTGCTGAAATAAATGGTACAAAAGGAAATCTTCAAAGAATTTGGGAGAATTACTAGCAATTGCTAAGGCTAGCTTGAATAAAGAAATTTAAAAACTTAATGGGGAGGACAGGGAAATACCAAAAGGATAATCATCACTTGAGTTCAAAATCTTTTCGAAAAAAATGGGGGGGGGGTATCCCTAGTAAGTCCCATCCCTTGATGCAAGTTAGGCAGACCAGAAGCTTTTAGTAAAATTAATCTACAAAGCATCGTCTTTTGATAATTTAGGAGGCCCCCTATTTTTAAGCCCTTTAGCTAAAGATTATTATTAAAGCAGCTGCTAACCCAAATGGCCCTTACTTACGAAAGTTTTGCCAACAGCCTCTACCTTTTGTCGCCAAGCTGCTGCTTTAAAATATTTATTCAATAAAGGTTTCTTCATCAGCAAGAGACTCTTCTTTAATGTAACCCAGCTGAAATAAAGGGTCCATATTATGGTAAATATATCTGCAGAACTCTTGTAATTCATCTTCTAGCTGCCACAGCTTGAGCTCTTTAGCACTTACTCTGCTTAGATCTCGAATACCATGCTCTTCAGGAAACTTCAAATCATACCAAATTTTGGTTACGAGCCGTCCATCTACTTTTGTTCTTGCTTCCACAGCATTATAAATGCTTTCACCAGGTAGGAAAGAAAAATGAATGGCACTGCGCATCATGTTAATGGTGTCTGCAGGAGAAATCCCTATTAATTTTATCGCTCTCCTTAACTCTTCCCGCAAGTTAGTGTCTACAATAGCAGGATCATCTGTATTTAAGTTAACGGCGATGCCTTGTTCTAACAAAGCTTTTAAAGGCACTTCTTCTATTTTAACGCCTGTAGTTGCTTGCACAGTAGTCAGACATATTTCAACTAGTTTATTTCTTTTTAAAAGTTTTAAATTTTTTATCAGATTTGTTGTGTCCGCGATCATCGTTCCATGCCCTATACGCTCGGACACCTTTAAGACACTAGAAAGCTCATCTTTCACATATTTATGTATGCTATCATAATGCGAACTGGCAAATTCAAGAGTATGATAGGTAACTTTAACTGCAGGATAATGCTTACGCAAGGTTTTAATAATAGCTATTTGATCATAAAAATTATTTATTGAATTGGCAGTATTCTGAGGGCCATCCACTGTCAAGCCAACTATTCGTTCTTTTTCATCAGTTGCAATGTATGCCGAGGCTGCCAATGCCCAAGCAAAAAATTCACCTAGCGAGTAATGGCGCATAACTTCAAAGATTAATTTAATAGTAATGGGATTTCTGGCATCAAATACATTCGGCCGCAGTTTAACATTCTGTTTTTTTAATAGAATATTAATCTGCTGATTAATATCTAGTTCGGCTTGATCAAGCTCATCAGTCATCACCTTTTTAAAGGCTTCTACGTATGTCATATTGAGTAAACTTTTCCACTCCTCCTCTAGATTCTCCATCTTTTTCTGTGGATCTTGGCCTACTTTATCTCTACATCTGCCTTGTAGCTTTCTTTTAAACTTGTTTTTTTCGCTATCCGTTAATAAGGCATCTAGAGTATGTTTCGGGTTAATAAGGTATTCAATAAATTGCTCAATTTTATCAATAGGCATCTCTTCGATGTGCTCACATTCATCAGCTTTAATTTGAAGTTCCACCTCTTCAATAAATGTGCTAGGTACAGGCACTACATACAAGCCAAACATGAGTTCATTATAAATAATATTGCTTAGCTCTGCTTGATATAAAATAATCAGAAGCTGTTCACTTAAAGGAATTCTATCTAAGATACTACCTATCGGTCCAAAGGTTTCATCAAACTTTCTACTAAAAAAATCCTCTTTAAACTTAAAAGATAATTTCTCAGAAAGGGGCTGATTAACCGGAACGCAGCACAGTTGGTGTAAAAATGTACGTAGCGGCATACTATACCGTTCTTCAATTTCTTGCCATGTAAGCCTAGCAGGAGTATCATCGCTCTTTAGCCCATTTTTTGTGGGCGTCTTCTTCCTTCTCCAAGCTTTTTTGGCTTCGTCATAATAGAGGCTATATTTTTTTACTAACTTTTCAAGCTCCCAGGGTGGTATAGCACCCTCTGTGTGCTCATGTAAATTTGCAAAAGGAAAAGGTCCTTCTTTTTTGCTTCTCGCTCCATACATAGACTGAAATGAATACTCTTTCAGATGGTCAGTTAGATGGTCAGTCGTCACTCTTACATTATTATGCAATTCTTCTAGGACCCTATAAACGATTTTATTAACCCTTTCATCGCCTAATAGTAAAACTTCAGAGGGAGAAATATCTTGACGCTGGAGGGGCGAAGGAGGTAGAGATTTGGATCTTATAGATTTGCATTTAGCAGAAGTGCTCGAAGAAATTTTTTTTGGAACGGCATTAAACCTTTCTAAACTGGCAATAAGAGTGCAATCAGGACGCCGTAGATCTTTCACATAACTGTGTAAATCTGCTGCACAACTATAAGTATAATCATAGAAGGAAGAAAACCAACTTGTCATTTATTACTCCATCATACAATTTATAATAAATTTTAGCACACAAACGTTTGAGTTTGAATCTAAAGCAGTAGTTGACCATGGCACAATAGCCACTAATTAAATAATTTGCAATACTATTTTGATGTATGAATCATGGAATAGATTAACCCCCTTTATTAAAAGGGGGTATCTGAAAAGATTAAAAGAGGCTAATTCCATGCTGCAAGAATAGCTAGCAAGAGAAGAGCGACAATATTAACAATTTTTATCATGGGATTAATTGCAGGACCCGCCGTGTCTTTGTAAGGATCGCCGACAGTATCCCCAGTGATAGCAGCATGGTGAGCAAGAGAACCTTTTCCACCGTAATTTCCCTCTTCAATTAGCTTCTTAGCATTATCCCATGCACCTCCACCAGAGGTCATAGATAAACCTACGAAAAGCCCTGTCACTACTACCCCAAGAAGCATTGCGCCTAGGGTTACAAAGGCTTCATTTTGCCCTGCAACATACAGAATTACAAAATAGACTAGAAAAGGAGCGCATACTGGCAGCAAAGAAGGAATAATCATTTGTTTGATTGCAGCTTTTGTCAGCATGTCGACTGCGCTTCCATAATCCGGACGCGCAGTTCCTTGCATAATTCCTGGGATTTCTTTGAATTGACGGCGTACTTCTACGACTACAGCTCCTGCTGCACGGCCTACAGCCATCAGACACAAAGCTCCGAATAGATAGGGAAGAAGGCCGCCGATGAACAAGCCTACCACTGTATAAGGATTTTGCAAATGGAAGTTCGCCATATTTTCAGGAAAATAGTGAGCCAAGTCTTGTATAAAGGCTGCAAAAAGGACAAGTGCAGCAAAGCCAGCTGAACCTATAGCATAACCTTTTGTTACAGCTTTAGTGGTATTTCCCACAGCATCAAGTGCGTCTGTAGTTTTGCGGATAGATTCTGGTAAATTACTCATTTCTGCAATGCCCCCTGCATTATCTGTCACAGGACCATAGGCATCCAAAGCAACGACCATTCCGGCTAAAGCTAACATACTTGTAGCTGCCACCCCAATCCCAAATAAACCTGCATTCAAGTAAGAGACAAGAATACCAGCACAAATTACAACGACTGGAAGGGCAGTAGCTTCTAAAGAGATAGCTAAGCCTTGGATAACATTTGTACCGTGTCCTGTAGTAGACGCTTCTGCAATACTTTTCACAGGTCTATATTTTGTCAAAGTATAATATTCTGTAATCCACATAAGTAGACCTGTTACCACCAGACCAGTAAGTGCGCAACAAAAAAGATTAAATCCATTAAAGACATGATTATTTGCTTGATAAGCAATATCAAAGCCTAATAGCCAATGAGTCAACCCTGCAATAGCCATGGCAGAAAAGACTGCGGTAGCAAAAAATCCTTTATAAAGAGCTTTCATAATATCATGGGTAGCCCCAAGACGTACGAAAAATGTTCCGAGAATAGAGGCTATTACGCAAACTGCACAAATAGCTAGAGGATAGTACATCATTTTTTCTAAGATAATACCTTGGAAAAACATGCCAGCAAGCAGCATAGTCCCTACGATGGTAACCACATATGTTTCAAAAAGGTCTGCTGCCATTCCTGCGCAATCCCCTACATTATCCCCTACATTATCAGCAATAACAGCTGGATTACGTGGATCATCTTCAGGAATACCTGCCTCAATTTTTCCTACTAAGTCCGCACCGACATCTGCACCTTTGGTAAAAATTCCTCCCCCTAATCGAGCAAAAATAGAAATTAAGGAAGCACCGAAACCTAAAGCGACGAGAGACTCAAGAAGTTCGCGAGCAGGAATAATAGAGTTTTTTAAAAAAATGTAATATCCTGCAGTCCCTATTAAACCAAAGCCAACCACCAAAAGACCCGTAATGGCTCCCGATTTGAAAGATACATTTAGGGCTTGCTGAAGACCTTGCTTTGCAGCTTCTGTAGTACGAACATTTGCTCGCACAGAGATATTCATGCCAATATAGCCTGTCAGCCCAGATAAAACAGCTCCAATTAAAAAGCCCACGCTTACATACCAACCCAATAACCAGGTTAAAAGTGCAAATACTACGATTCCCACTAGGCCAATCGTTTGATATTGACGATTTAAATAGGCACGAGCCCCCTCTTGAATAGCTGCTGCTATTTCTTGCATCCTTTCATTGCCTGTGCTTAGGGATAAGACAGAACGTATTGTCAAAATTCCGTAAAACAAGGCTAAAAGGCCGCATACGATTAAAAATCCATCTTCGTATGACAACATTAGTTTTCCTCTTTGATTTTGGTTAATGAAAAAAAATAAAAATAGTAGAGAGAGAGGAATTAGTTCAACAGGAAAAGATAAAACCTATGAAAGATAGATCCTATATCTGTATAGTTAAGATATCTTGCCAGCAGGTAGTATAGCGAGGAGAACAATTTTCTTGCCTAGCTTTCCATGGCTGCTTAATGCCTTCTGCAGCCATTTTTATTACTCGGCGGCCATATTGATGATTTAATTGATCTATTAAATTTATTAAGGTTTGCTCTTTTTTATTGCTAAAATGATTTTCTTCAAAAAGGTCAAGTTGGTAGTCACCTTTTGATACTAGCCCTCCCAGAGTCAAGCCTGTCTTTTTATATAAAAAACCTTCGCGAAATAGGTGCCTTACTCCTTCCTTAGCATAAGTGATAATTTTGGGTGTATAGTCACTAGGTTGAGGTAAAGTAATTTGCATGTTATTGTAGTAATAAGGGGAATGATGATGCTTATTAGTCATCAAAAATACATCTATAAATGAAACTCGGCTCTGCTGTTTGCGCAATTTCTCAGCCGCCGTGGAAGCATACGTTGAAATAGCTTCTAACAGCTCATTTAGATCTGAAACAGCTTTGCTAAACGAGCGTGAACAAGTGATAGATTTTTTAGATGCAGGAGCTTCTTTTAAGGATAGGCATGATACTCCTCGCAGTTCCCATGCTATTCGTAAACCTGTAACTGAAAGATTTTTTTTTATCCACAAATCTTCAGAATTTTTAAACTCGCTGGCTGTGTGTATATTTTGGCGATGTAGATAAGAGGAAATTTTTTTTCCAATCCCCCAAATCTCATCAATAGAAAGTTGGCACAGCACCTTTTCGCGCACTTCAAAAGCCTCCATGGAAAAAACATTATGGCAAGCAGAATATCTTTTAGCCATATCATTAGCTATCTTAGCAAGAGTCATGGTAGGCGCTAGGCCAATAGATGTAGGTATGCCTGTATGCTGGAGAATGATGCGCTGAATTTCTCTGCAATAAGCTTCCTTATCTACCGTATCTACTTTTAAAAAAGCTTCATCAATAGAATATATATCTATTTCAGGTGAAAATTGCTGCAACGTGCGCATCACACGATGAGACATATCACCATATAGGGTATAATTAGATGATAAGACTTTTACATCATATTTCCTAAATAAATCTCTATATTCAAAAGCGGGAGCGCCCATTAGGATTCCTAAAAACTTAGCTTCTTTTGAACGGGCTATGATACACCCATCATTGCTTGAAAGCACTACTACAGGCTTTCCAATCAAACGCGGATTAAAAACTCTCTCACAAGAAACATAAAAATTATTACAATCCACCAAAGCATACATAAATTCACTGCGGCCGGTGAATGACATAAGTAACAACCCCCCATACTTGAAAATCAAGGGCAGCATTTACGTATAAAGCCGAATAGGATGAATTAGCTGAAACTAACTGTATGCCTTGCGGTCCTAATACATAGCGTCTGACCATAAACTCACCGTTTACAATAGCTACTATGATTTTACCACTTAACGGTTCTAGACTTCGGTCCACAACCAGAATATCTCCTGAAAAGACCCCGGCTTCATGCATAGAATCTCCCTGCACCCGTACAAAAAACGTGCTTGCAGGATGCTTGACCAGCAGCTCGTTTAGATCCAAACGCTTTTCTATATAATTTTCTGCTGGGGAAGGGAAACCTGCCGAAACACTGTCTTGGAATAAGGGAATCCATAACTGTTTGGTAACTGAAGAGCTTGGATAAAAAATTTTATCTATCGTCTGTGTTTTCATACAAAACTTCCTAATAAAACTACATAAACCCTAGAGCATAAAATTTGCTTAGGTTTTTTTAAAATTAACCCCAACTATATTAAAATAAAGGAACTAATAAAAGCGTTTTTTAGGAATAGAGCTTCCCGGCCCCTGCCCATTACCTCAATTTCTTGTAACTCTATCAATCTTAAGAGACTGACTTTAAAGTTCTAATGAAAGGGATTTTTTACAAGTCAACTAAGAAGCTAAGCAGCCGTTCCTGTAGGAACTTAAGAATTTCAATCTTCTCAAATCCACTCATGCTATCTTTCCAAGCCTTAATGTACCCTAGAAAATACTGGACGGAGCCAACTTAATTTATCTAGCAAAAACCATTTCTTTTAACTATACCTTATCTAGCATCTTTATCTAGCATCTTTTCTTGCGCACGGCATGTTAAACTAAAAATGTTTATAAAAGCCTCTTGCCAAAACGCTACTTTCCCGTATCCATTTTTATCCTTATTATGATTATTCATTCATTAATCCCCAGCTCCTGGAATCCTTCAACATTTTTAATCACTTTATTTCTAAAAGCTACAGCATGAAAATTGTTTGTGGATAGCTAGATAATACCTTCCGCAGCTGCTCCTCTTTAGAGGGAAGCCTATCTTCACTTTGGATATCCACATCCTCTTACTAACTATTTTAAAAGCTTCCTAAAGTTCAACAAAAGTATCTTAGTAAGACCTGAGTAGGCCTAAAGCTTCATTTGCGCTTTAACTTTAGCCTTAATCTAAATACTGCTTGTTTTGTGTGCAGCAAGTAGCTACACTTATCATAAAAAAATTGTAGATATCTCGTGAACAATACCGTTTATATTAACTGTGACAATATAAGTAAATCCTTTGGAACTCATCATTTATTTAAAGGTATCTCTGCCGGCATTTTTCAAGGAGATAAAATTGGAATCATCGGACCCAATGGGGCTGGAAAATCTACCTTTATGAAAATTTTGGCTGGTAAAGAAAGTGCCGACGAAGGGACGGTAGCGATTAGGCGCAACTTACGGATTGCTTATGTCTCTCAAATGACTTCTTATCCAGATCAATCAATTTATGAAATTCTAAGAGAAACTTTAAGCTCTAATGATCCTCATTTAGCACCTCATGAAGCAGCCATGCGTATTGAATGTATGATGAGTAAAACAGGATTTCCAGACATCCAGCAAAGCGCTAAACTTTTGTCAGGAGGTTGGAGAAAGCGCTTAGATATTGCTAAAGGACTTATTTGCGATCCTCAATTATTGCTTTTAGACGAGCCTACTAACCACTTGGATCTGGAAGGCATTCAATGGCTTGAAAAATTACTCCAGCAGGAAAATCTAACCTTTATGGTTATAAGCCATGATAGATATTTTTTAGCCAAGATATCGTCTCGCATGTTTGAATTAAATGCCCAATTTCCCAAGGGACTATTTACGGCAGCAGGCAATTATGAAGAATTTCTACTTAGGAGAGAGCAATTTTTAAGTGGCCAGGCACAGTACCAAAAATCTTTATCATCCAAAGTACGTTATGAACAAGAATGGTTAAAGCAATCTCCTAAGGCACGTACCACTAAAGCCCAGGCACGCATACAGCAGGCAGGCAAGCTAATTGATGAACTAACAGATGTTCAAACAAGAAATAAGCAAACACGTTCTCATATTAACTTTACTTCTACTGACCGTTTAACCCAAAAGCTGCTCGTTACCAAAAACCTCTCCAAATCTGTAGATAATAAATTGTTATTTTCTAAGTTAGACCTTACTTTTTCTCCTGGCATGCGTTTAGGAATCATTGGAGCCAATGGAACCGGCAAGACAACATTATTAAAGATGTTTGCAGGAATGATACCGCCGGATTCAGGAACAATTAAATTGGCAGAAGGCTTGCGTATTATCTATTTTGATCAACACCGTTCTCAGATGCCCGCCCACCTTACTTTAAGAGAAGCTTTAGCAACCAACGGAGAATATGTAAGTTATCGGGGACAACACATTCATGTCAACTCGTGGAGCAAGCGCTTTTTATTTTCTCCTGATCGTTTAGACTTACCTATTAGTCAATTATCTGGAGGAGAGAATGCTCGCATATTGATTGCTCGTTTAATGCTACAGCCGGCAGATATATTATTACTCGATGAACCTACCAATGATTTGGATATACCTACTCTTGAAGTCTTGGAAGAAAGTTTATGTGAATTTACTGGGGCGATAGTTCTTATTACCCACGATCGCTATATGATGGATAAAGTTTGCAATGTGGTTTTAGGACTAGGGTTAAAAGAGCCTATTCAGCTTTTTGCTGACTATTCTCAATGGGAAAAATATAAAGCCAAATTTGAGGCTTCCGATAGCCTTAAAAAAGAAAAGCCAGCCGAAAGAGCTCGGGATAAAGCTGAGCATTTAGTACCCAAACTATCCTACAAAGAAAAATATGAATTAGAGCAAATAGAAGCGAGCATCATTAAATACGAGGGACAAGAAAAAAAACTTCATGAAGATATAGAAAGCGCTTCGGATGCTAACTTGCTACAGAAAAATTGTATGGAATTAAATCAGGTGCAAGCAGAGTTGGAAAGACTTTATGAGCGTTGGCAATTTCTTGCCAGTAAACAAACTTGATCTATTTTTTTTCCAGCCAAGCAAGAAACAATTTTATAGATTTTGAAAACACCCAACCCGTTTAAGAGGATCTCTTCTTGGAGATCTCGCTCTCTACTTAGAGGAATAGCTTTTAAATAGGCGCTTACATAAAGGGCTGGTTAAAAGTGTGTTACTTTGTCCATGCATTTATTGGATAGAGGCTCATTGCCTTGTTCATGATCATGCTTAATTTTAATTATCTTTTTATATAGATAGTATGCTAAAATGCCTTATTACCTACATCATTCTCTTTTTCTTATGAAGATGCCTTAAAGCTAGCTATGTTTCACATAGAAAAATCACCAAATATAGAAAACAACTCTCTTGACTATCAAATCAACAAGCCCACAGCTTAGGGCTTATCTATCTTCTCTCACTTTTTCTTAGATAATAGATAAATTTGTCTCTTTTAAAACTAATCAATCATTGTCCTTTCTTTATAAAAAGGCTAATAAGAGTATTGAAGATAGCCACTACAACAGCAAAAACTAGCGCCGAAAACGAGTCATTCACAAAAAACCCTGGAACTATCCAAGAAGCTAACATAACGCAAAAAGCGGAAACAAATAAGGTGGATAAGCCTAATGTTAAAATTGTAAGAGGAAAAGTTAAAATTAATAAAAAAGGGCGAACAAAAGTATTGATAAGCCCTAAGGCTAAAGCGACACCCAAAGCATTTCTAAAGTTTGAAAGGCGAATGCCAGGTAAAAGGTTAGCAGTAATAAAGATAGCTATGCTGTTTACAATTAATGAAACAATTTTTTTCATATAAAATCCTTGCTAAATAGTTAGTCCTGCAATAGGTAGATGGATGGCTAAGCTCTAACTGCTTAATAAAACCTATTTTCACATGAACATGAATCATCTGCCTGTGTCCGAGAGGATCGTGGTTGTAATTATATGCATACTCTCTTGACGTGCTTCATTAAATACTTGATTCATTGCGTGCCTAAACCCTTATTCGGCAGGGATGGATGATTGTTAACTTAAGCTCGGCTCTTGAGCTGCTGCATTGCCCAATCAACATGCAGCACTCATAATACTTGAAAAAAACTTATTAAGCTCTTTTTTTCAGCTACCCCTGAAAGGTAGCAATCAAAAAAGTTTGAGCAAATTTTTGCTAGCTTTCTCTAAGCAATTCAAATTTCTAAAGCCGTAACCTCAAAAAAGCGATATTATATACTTTTTTCTGAAAATTTTTTATGAAAAGCTACTAAAGCCTCCTCCCCTTCTGGCCTTATAGGATGGCTTATGTATTGGATATCATCTTTAAACTGAGCTTACAAACAATAGGGAAAAGATTGGATAAAAGTATAATTTGCTAAAGCTAGGTCGGCATTAGAGCTTTTAGAAGAGAGCTTCTTCTTATTTCAATTGCCCTTTTTGCTGAATGATTGCAAAAGCTTCTTGAGAAGCTTTAGACATTTCTTTCACTAGGGCTAAAATTAAATTTTCACCCCTCTTTAAAGACAAAGCCATACTTATTGCTTGATAGATGTCTAAAGGTCATGCTAAAAGAAAAGTTTCGCAAGGTGGGATTTATTAGAAATAAATAATAGCCTATGTAGCTCTACTTACTTACTGAAAAATAACCAAAGAGCAACCATGCTTTAACATTTTATTCATGATTTCGCCCCCTTTGTCGAAAAATTGAATAATCAAGGGATTAGACTTACCTTGAAAAACAATTCCTCAGAGAAAGATGAGATTTTAATAGCAAAAGCCGACTAAATTTATTGATTTTTAAGAAACTAATTTTTCTTAAAACTATAACTTTCGAGAATATGTCCTGCTATCTCACGCAATTCTTGCCACGCTAAACGTACGAGCACGTAACTTAAGATAAAAAACCAACGCATAAGGTGATTGATCTGAACAAAAGAATTGCAAGCAAAAAGATAACTTCGGAAAATTGCTTTAGCAAGACGCATGGGCAATTCTTTAAGCTGCTTACCGATTAAAAAGATGAACTTGTAAAATTTTTGCAAAAACTTAAACAAACCTTTTTTAGAGGCTTCTAGAGCACTACTCAGCAATTGTTTTGCAAAGCCTTGAATCTTTTTTACTTTTCCTAAAAAAATTCTAGCATTTGTTGCTTCTTTTGCTTAAACCCGCCTTCTGGATTAAAAAATTGCTTAACAAAGCGAGGAACTATTGCTTTAAAAACGTCTTTTACTGAATTTACAATCAGATGTCGGCTAAAGCGCGATGCTTCTAAAGCCGATAGCGTTAAGTTTTGCATAATGCTGCTTAAATGTGTCAAATGGTGGTTTAACTTTGCTCTGCCCGCTTGGAAAAGATTGACGCTGCGCTGGATTTGCGGCTTAGCCCATCCAATGAAGGGAAGAGCCGTATTGACTACAGTTAAAGTCATTATTTCTGCATGCTTAGCAATCTTTAGTCCTAAAGTTTGTAGGGTTTCATTGATTCGTTTTAGCTGATGTATTAGGTTATCGTTAAACTTCTGAATTTCCAGACGAGGCTTTTCTATCTGCTTTTTTAAATGCTTCTTAAAGGTATTAAATTTAGCTTTCAAATCATTGATATAAAGATTAAGAGAGCCAGCAAACTCTTCTTTAACTATTTTCCACATTAATAATGCAAATTGGCGAGCCAGTTCTGCTTGCTTATCACCTCGTTGATAAGTCTTTTGCAAAAGCATTTTTGTAACTGCTTCCGCGGCTTGAATGCTTCTTTGCATGATAGGCAAATAAGGCTGCAATAGACGATAGCCTAAAGCAACCATAGAATGTTTTAAATGTACAAACAAAGCCTGGCTTGTGCGTTGGATCCATTGAATGTATTCCGCAGTATGTTTAAAAGCGTGCGAAAACAGGTTTTTTATACTGTGGATAGCATTTTTGCTAGCTTCATGGCTTTTAAGTGCGTGCCTTAGCTTGTGATGCATCATCTGGAAAGGCTTTAAGGAAAGATAAAATAAAAGGGGGACAGTATTTTCAACGACCCATTTAGGTAATCCATATAGCAACAAATAAGGGGGTAGAGTGAATGCCAAAAAGATATATTTGCCCGCTCGTGCAACCACTAAAAAATTTTGCATGAATTTGCCAATTTTAGCCGTTGCTTCTCTTTCAAGGCGCAAACGAGAAGATCTTATTGTATCTACGGGCTTTGCCACAGGCGTTACCCTTGCCATAGGATTGCGAATCATGGCATAGAGATCATTGCCTGGCGTACACCTTCCTATACTGTCGCGCGCTACAGGACCCTTCATGTATCTTTATATTTTGATTAGTTAGTAGGAATATCTATATTATTTAAAATAAATTTTAATTGAATTTTACATTTATTATCAAGGGAAATAATCGTCCATAAACTTTCCCCTGTCTAAATTTTCATTTTACTTGCATCAATTGGCTTAAATCCTTATAATCAGCTTGCTTTATGACTTTAGGAGTATAAAATGGTTCGTATTAGTAAACAAGCAGAAAGACGCAGCAAATCTCATCGCAAGCCTAGCCCTCCTGCTAAAAAAACTGGACCCCGTAAAGAAAATTTGAAAGAGGGATTTAAATCCCACTCAAATGCTTTGGAAGGCGCTATTGCCAAACAAGCTTTTATTCCAAAAATTAAGTAATCTAAGGATCGAGTTATGTCAAGACATCCAAGCTTTGGAAAAGCCAACAAAGGGGCCACCAAACGTAACGTTTTAAAAAGATTTGAAAGAATCGATGTATTAAAAAAATTAGGACGCTGGGATGCGGAAAAGAAAACTCGCATAACAGGTTTACCTAAAACACCAGTTCTTTAAAAGAGTTACGGAGCCCCTACAGGCTCCTGGCTTTCCATATTTAAAAAATTTTTTCTTCTTCTTGCATTCATTAGGTCTTTGTGTTAACAAAGTAGCTTTTAACCCACTTATTACGTTTGTGCAAATACACGTCTACAATAAGCAAAAAAATTTATCTTTTCCCCTGCGCTTAGTCAAAAAAATTGCTGATGCTGTGATTAAGTTAGAAAATCAAAGTTGTGATGAACTATCTATATATTTTGTAACACCTCTCGTAATTTCCCAGCTCCATCAGCAATATTTTAATGACCCCTCGACAACTGACTGTATCTCTTTCCCTATGGATACAAATAAGCATGGAGAAGGGCCGGAGAAATATAGAATTTTAGGAGAAATTTTTGTGTGCCCTCAAACCGCCTTTGAATATGCTAAAAAGCATTCAGGCGATCCTTACGAAGAATGCACTTTATACATTGTGCACGGGCTGCTTCATTTAATGGGATACGAGGATACTGAAAGAAAGAAAAAGCTGATCATGCGAAAAGCGGAAAAAAAACACATGGTTAATTTAAAGAAACTTAATCTATTACTATTACCTAAATAGATAATAAAGGAGAAGTAGTTGTTTCTCATTTGGATGTTCTTTTTAACACTTTTTTTCCTCCTCGGATCCTTTCTCCTCACAGCGGTGATTAGCTCTTTCCGTCGTATGCATAAAAAAGATGCTCAAAAGCAAATTAAAGCGATGAATTCTTTTTTTTTGTACAGATCCTTTCATCATATTTTTTTTCCTCATCATGAATATGAAAGCCTATTTTTCACAGCGATTTGTGCTCAAAATTTAGCGCGTTTTGGTTATACAGCCTGCGGCATCATTTTTCTGTCGCAGACCGCTCTCTTTAACTCCCTTCGCGAAAGGCCTGATTATCTGAATACATTATGGATAATTATAAGCCTTCTCATTTTAATTCTAGCCTCGTTTGTTCTGGGTGATTATCTACCAAGATTATTAGGCACACATCTACCAGAAAAAGCTCTCAAAATAGGGTTTTCTTTTTCTTCTGTTTACTTTTTTCTTGCATTTCCTCTAGCTTTTATTTTTCTAAAAATCTCCCACTTAAGATCTTATGACTTATACTTCGATTCAACGCAGGTGCCTAGTGCTCAAGCTAAAAAAGAGATTATTGAATTAATTCAAGAAGCAGAAGTTAGCCCCACTCTAAATTTTCATGATAAAAAGCTTATAGAATCCGTTCTAACTTTCAAGGAACGCTGTGCTCGTGAAGTGATGGTGCCCCGCCTCAATATGTTTAGCTTATCTGCAGACACATCCATTAAAGAAGCCGCCCGGCTTTTGCAACATGAGGGGTACAGTCGCACTCCTATCTATCGACATTCGTTAGATAATATCGTAGGAGTACTTATGTACAAAGATGTTTTGAAAAAATACATGGAATATGAGGAAAAAAAAGACTCGAGGATTCTTGATACACCCATTGAAGCTATACAAAAAAGCATTTTATATACACCGGAAACAAAAAAAATTTC
The DNA here is from genome assembly GCF_000813645.1 of Neochlamydia sp. TUME1. NCBI lineage: Bacteria > Pseudomonadati > Chlamydiota > Chlamydiia > Parachlamydiales > Parachlamydiaceae > Neochlamydia > Neochlamydia sp. TUME1. The sequence continues at coordinate 15,845 of NZ_JRXI01000117.1, forward strand.
CAATCTTCTACAAGAATTTCGCCAAAAACAAGTTCATTTTGCCATTGTGGTGGATGAATATGGAAGTACAGAAGGAATCATCACTATAGAAGATATATTGGAAGAAATTGTAGGAGAAATTGCAGATGAATATGATCAAGAAGAAGAAACTGTTAAACAATTAGCGGACGGTTCCTGGATTATTGATGCTAAAATGAGCATTTTTGATGTAGAGGCACAGCTGGGTATTCAAATTCCCCAGGAAGAAGAATATGATACTGTAGGCGGCTATGTATTCCATTTAGCTGGCGCCATTCCCTCTACAAACTTTATCATCCATCATGATAACTTTGAGCTAGAGATTTTAGAATCTAGCGATCGTTCAGTAGAAAAAGTGCGTATCAAGCCTATTGAATCTTCTCCTCTTCTAAATGAAGAAAAGTAAACCATTAAAGAGAAGCTCTCTGACCTAGCTTCATCTTCTAGTCCTATTTCAATCTTAGGAAGAAATTAAAGCTAGGCAAAAAATGTGCCCATCTCTCATCTCTACTCATGGCTAGTGCCTAAAGAATTAACTTAAGAGCCTATGTAAATACAAGTTTAATCCTATGGTAATCAAACTTGCATAAACTTTTTAGATTAATGACCTGGACGTACGAAAGCTTTTGCACCTGCCAGAGCATATTCTTTAGCTTCTTTATCCCCTGGATTGGCACAAGCTCCTATATTCATTCCCAAAGGACATCCTAGATTTGCCTCAGGAATCACATCAAGATTACCGGAATCTATATAGAGTTGATGTCCTATCTCTTTAGCCATAGCCCTTATTTTAGGCTCATTCACCTCTGCTTCTAATGAAGGATAACCTTCTAATGCATGAGTAAGCTGTAGCAATTTGTCTACCTCAAGATTAGCTAGGCCCGTACGGTCCTTGCCGCTTCGGCATCCAAAGTGTACCCCATCGCTTACTAAACTAGTTAACATGAGTACCCGAGAGACTAGAGCATAATAATTATTACCAAAAGCTTCTAATTTTTTACCTTCAGGGATATTTAATATAGATTCTACATCTTTTAAAAGTTTTTGTAAGATTTTAACTTTCATCATTTTTGATTTTAAGTCAGAGGAAGTATTATTCTTCTCTATTTCTTTTTTCACCGCTAGTTCATATTCTACGACTTTTTGCGCTAGGTGTTTTATAGCTATTTGATTGGCCTCCCATTCTAGTGCATAAGTCTGCGTTGACCATTCTAAAGATTTAAAATAAAGGTCATTGCAGGGTATGTTCATATAGGTAATTTGAAATTGAAACTCTTGACCTTTAACTACCAAAGGTTTTCCATGCCAATATTCGTAAGCCTCTTTTGCTTCCTTTAGAAGCATGGCTTCATTATCTGCATTAGCCAATTTTCCAAAATAATTAGCCCAATCTAACACTGATGAGGGTGATAATAAAGTGACGGCTGCAAAATCCAATTTTATAGGAATTTCGCCGCTTGCTTGTCCTGAATGTTTTTTTAAATATTCTAGCGCATGTTCTTGTAGTATTTTTTTTACGATTTGTCTATTAATTTGCTCTCGAATTTCTTTGTTTGTCTGGTCAAACTCCACTGGGATAGCCGAACGAGTCACATTGTCCATTTTGATTGCTTTCATATCCGAAGTAGGAGAGGATAGATAAGGAAGGTAGGTTGTCCTAAAGAAGTTAGGGACAGCAGGGTTTTGAGTATCTTGGCGATTGCGCGGGGCGGCCGAGCTGTAAGGTTCTCCCACAGATTTCAGTTGCACTTGAGCTGCGCCAAGCTCCTCTTTACTAAAATTGATTATTTTATCGTACACTTCTCTCCACCAATGGTTAAAATGTACGACGCCTTGAAAATAGGCGTTTTGATAAATTTTAAAGCATTCGTCCGTTAAAGAGAGGAGATCTTTCTTATGCTGAGGCCATTTTTCAGCAGCCTGCCTACATGCATCCTGTAACGCACTCATGATCTCGTTTTCATATTCTTTCGCAAGCCTTTTTCCTTTCTCCACAATAGGATCATTCGGCTTAATAAATTGCTCGATGTTATCGCTGTTAATGCCTAATCTTTCGTGGATTAAAAGAGCTTTTTTTCGTATCTGCTCGTTAAAATTTAAGATTAATTCAGAAAGAAGAGGAGGAGGAATTTCGTAATTAAGTATTTCTTGTATCCGTTTTGCAAGGTCATCTGCGGCATGATTGCCTGCTGTCAGAACATGTTGGATATAGGTATCGATATTTTCCCTTTTATAACGCGAGGAGAATTTACCAGCAAAAGTCACTCCTTCATCTTCTGTTTTTTCTTTCTCTGCAATTAAAGTCCATTCTGTCATTTCTCCTGAATCTGTCACCTGGGAGATATTATCATGAGAAATACCATCCTCAGAATGCATAGACCTGCTAAGACTTAGAGATCTATCTAAAGAAGGAAGCGTTTGAGCAAATTTGATGAATTCAATTTGCTCTAGCAAATGGTCTCTTTGTACTGTAATTTCTGCTAACTTACGCTCCACCGCCTCTAATTCTTGTTTTAAAGGTGGTTCATCTTTTAAAGTCTGATATTTACTTTTTAAACCTTCACATTTCATCTGTAGCTGTTCAACTTGAGAGACATATTCCCTTATCGTCTCTTGTGCTTGTGATAATTTACTGCTAAGATCCTCGCGTATTTGTTGCTCTTCTTTTAAAAATGTGGCTACAAAGCTTTCCTGGCTAGCAAGTTTTTTTCTTAGATCTATGGCTTCTTGCTTATTTAGCTCTAGCTCATCAATCCTCTGTTGTAGATCCAAGTTTTCTTGCTCACGAGCTTTCAAATGACTTGTGAGATTTATCACTTGATGTTTTAGCTTGCCATTTTCTATTTGTACACTTTCTACCGTTTCTTGAACGTTTGCTAAGCTTTCATGAGCCAGTTGCGAAGCCCTTGTTGCTGCTTCAAGGATGGCCTCTTTACGCTGCAAGCTCTCTTGCGTACGCTGCAACTGCTGAATCAGATCATTTTTTTCTTTTTCAGCGTTCTCCAAGTTTTGTCGTATGGAATTGGCTTTCCTTTCCAATTCTTCAACTAATTGTTGTTGGCGATGTAAATCCTGATTTAATTTCTCCAAGTCTTCAGCTGAACCAAGGCTAGAATGTTGTTGAGCAAATGTTTGCTCTTGAGCTAAAGCTTTTCTTGCCTCTGCCAAATTTGCATAGGCTTTTTGCAATTCGTCTTGCGTCGTTTGGTAGATATTTGTGGCACCAATAAGCTCATCATTTTTATTGTCTATTAAAAGTTGAAGCTTCTCTTTTTCGCTAATAAGGATTTCATTCTTTCTTCTAATTTTTTCGACTTTTTTATTAAGCTTTTTATTTTCATCTTTTGCCACAATTAATTGATTGTCTAATTTTTCTATTGTTTGCTCGTGACTTCTAATTACTACATTTTGTTGCTGAATTAAAGCTTCCTTGTGCTTTAATTTTTCTTCAAGTTGCGCAATTTTTCTCTTAAAAGCCTCGTCTGTCTTGCCTGTGGTACTCAAAGTGTAAGTAGGATGAGAGTTCGATGAGGTAGGCAATTCTTGCTTGGGCTTAGCTCCATAATATTTATGGTAAAGGTCATGAATCCCAAGAATAATATTTCCTGCAATAGGCACACAGTCTAGTAAACCTCTTTTTCCGTGCCCCCAGCTGTCTGAAGAAATAACCTGGATATTGCGTTCATTTAATGGAGCGTTATACAAACTTTTTTTCGGCGAAAATTTTTCAAATAAGAGGATAGCAAAGTGAGCAATCGCTGATCCTATACTTATAATAGGAATATAATCAAAAAATTTATGAAAGCTGGATACGGGAGAAGTAGGAGTAGAAGGGGGAAGCATGTTTATCTCCTCTATTTGTTCAATAAATATTATAAAACATATTAATAATATAAATAAACTTAAATTTTAGAAAGCAAACTTAAACTAACTTATAAATTAATATTTCAATTAAATTTCATCACTAAAACAAAATAACAAAATATTTTCCTTTCTAAATTAAAGGATAATCTATTTCTTTTCAATGATTTTAATGTTTTCCTTCTTGGCATCTTTATTTTTTTAAACTGAGGAGAGATATTTTCATTAAAATATCCTTCAAAGACAACTCCAAATGTCAAGGAGTTATAAAGCATTTTAAGCTGTGAAAAACCATAATACTTTAATAAAAGTTAACAAATAAAAATTAAAATAATTTGACCATTAATCAAGCAAAAATAGTTAAGCAAAGAGATTTTTTAAGCAATTAAATAAATGAGTTATTTAAAGACAGGCAAGGTAAGCGGGCACGGGATATAAAAATTTTTAGATAACAGAAGGGGTAGTTTGCTTGTTAGGAGCTGCATAGATGGCGTCTGCTAGAAAATCTAGAATAGACTTTCGTTGACGATAAAGAGTTTCGATACAGCTATGCAGCACTTCTCTCCATCTTTTGCCATCAATAGACTGGCTACCTAACTTACGTACAATGGCTAGATTTCTTAAAAGTTCTTCGGCAGCATGATGGGTCATAGGAATAGCAGAATCTTTCAAGCAAGCATGGAAATGTTTGATCTGCTTTAAAAGCTTGTGGCAAAACTTCCGCAACTTTTTAGTGTTACTCCAGCAATGCAGTGTCTGCAATTCTTCTTGTATATAACGCTAGTTAAGCTACCCATACTATAGCCTAAGTAGGCTGGCTGATTTGTCCTTTTTCTAGGCGATGTTTATCTTTAAAAGCTCTTGCAAGGTGTCATTAGGTGTCCTAAAAGCTTTGTATCGTTTAAAGATATATGGGACTGTTCTGCTTGCCCTTGTATATTGCGGAGTAGATGAGCTAAACAATACTGTTTGATCTTTACCTTAATTTGATGGATAGCTTTAGCCTCGACCACTCTCTAAGCAATGAATCTTCTGACCGATTACTATCTTTAGAGTAGCGCCATTTTGATAGAGTCTTAATGCATAAGCAATCACATTTCCTACACGTAGGACTAACCAATGTTCATTAGTGGCGGCATGACGCCAGCTCGTTGCATCTATATGCAAAGGCTGCGAGGTGGTAATAGCTGCTTTAACGAGTGTTTCATAAGGCGAAAAAAGTAAGGCAGCGGTGCGAGCTTTAACTTTAGAAATAAGACCTTGGCTTAAAGCTACATTAAGCAAATTAGCGCACTAATCAGGGCACGCACGGTACGATGGCCTTAGGCTTATTGCCCCATCAATAAATTAATAAAACTTTCTAGCCTAGGACCCAGCAAGAATGGCTCATTTTCTTTAAGTTCAGCACGTATTTGTAGATGGCAGCAAGGGCATCTGCTCGTTACCAAATCTATTTGATGCACCAAAGGTTTAATTTCAGGAAGCCCGATCTGCTGCCATGCAAAAAACTTATCAGTTGCATGCATAGCAGAGTGGCAGTTTGGACAAACTTTTATACTACAAACCTCATGCGAGGTAACTGCACTAGCAGGTAGTAGTTGACGGCTAGCACCAGGGTGATAAGGTCAATTTTCTACTTTAGCCCATAATGAACGATTAGCTTTTTGATCCGTGGACGGTAGCTGAGAACTATTCTTAGAATTTTGATTAAGCTGTTCTTCCAAATGAGCAATACGCGCTTCAAGCTAGGTGATTACCTTTTCCAATCTATTCACCAGGGTTTTTAGCTGCATATTTTCAGCCCTTAACTCTGCATTCTCTTTAAATAGCTGCTCGTATGTATGAAGGTCGCATAGTAATTAATATATGATTAAGCAAATATAAACCCTAGAAATTGTTTTATTTATCTCATAATAATTGATACCTCCCCTGCTTACCAGGCAAGACTGATTTAAGCTAATCGCGATAAAGATTTGATTGAAAGAGAGATTTTGGACTTTCTAGCCTCCCCTCACAATGCTTTAAAGCATTTTATTAAGAAAAAGCCTGATAAGGCAGATCGGCTTAAAGTATTTTTAATTGCAGGGCACAGCTACTATGCCTTAATGTAAGGCAAAATCTACTTTGCATTGTTTTATCCCTTCCAAGAATGCTTGATTAATTTCTTTATCGCTTAAGCAACAACCAGCTTGCGAGGGCTAAATATATTTGCAAATAGATAGAAACATGATGATACTAGGCTTTCGTTTACTTTCTTTCCTGTAGCCATGGCTCATCTTTTCTAACCTAACTGCTAGTAAAAGCAGCTGGCGAAAGTGGAGAGAGAGTAAAAGTGTAAGCTAAAAGCAGAGCAAAATAATGCGCCAAAGCTTAGCCACCGCTTAAGAAAGAGGAGAAAAAATGTTTTTTAAAAGCAAAGTTGGACATAGCCAAAGGAACAAAGCTTGACTAGTTCAAATTCTTCAAACATGCTAAGAAAGCTTTAGCCGAAAGAGCTTTAAGGTAAAGCTTAAGTAAACAAGTCTATATAAAAACGGGAAAGCTGAAGAATTAATATCTCTTACAAAAAAGGCATATGTTATCCAGGTTCTTACCAGAGAAATCCAGCAACTTTCCTCCTAAATATCCTAGATAGCTTCCGTTAGAAGAATTCTTTAAGGAGAAAATTTAACGTTTAATAGTAGATGGTTAATGTTTCAAGGCGATGGCGACAAAGCAAAGAAAACTTTTAAAGAAAAATCTAATCTACAAAAACTTTAAAAAATCAAATGTTTGAATGTGTAACAAATTATTTACCAATTAATCGTATGTTTGCATGTTAATAATGATTAATATACATTCAAGCAAAATTATTACAAATATAGAATATTTTATCTCTTCTAATGAGAAGAAAACTTTTTCATTTTATTATTATTAACACTGTATTTAGGATTGCAAAAAAAATTGTAGTGGGTTATCTTCCCTTGTATTATCACTTTTATTTAAAGCTTTTATGATTTTACAGCTTGCCTACTATGGAGATCCTATTCTTCGTAAGAAAACGGAGACTATTAAAGAATTTGATTCTGATTTGCGTCAGCTTGCAGCCAATATGTTAGAAACGATGTATGCAGAAAAAGGCATCGGCTTGGCAGGTCCTCAAGTCCATCAATCTATTGCTATATTTGTTACCTGTGTACCTACCTATATTAATGATGAGACTACCCTTCCTGGCGTGGAAAGAATTTTTATTAATCCTAAAATTCTTTCCTATAGCGAAGAAAGTGACACCCTACCAGAAGGCTGCCTTTCCATCCCTAAAGTTTCAGGGTTAGTTACACGCCCTTTAAAAATTGTGGTCCAAGCGATGGACTTAGATGCCAAAACATTTACCGAAGAATTCGTAGGCTATGAAGCTCGCTGCATCTTACACGAAAATGACCATCTCAATGGAAAATTATTTATTGATCGTATAGCAAGCCGATCAGACCGCCAGAATTTAGAATCTAAACTTCGAGAAATTAAAAAGAAATACTCTTTTAAAAGTTAAAGCTCTAAATATTTTAGTTGTTTTTCAAGAGGCAGTATTTTATAAAATTACTCACTCTTAAGGCATTATCATAAATGGTAGAAGGTTGTTCATAGGAAGTTAAAAAACTGCTCTCTTCTCTTTTATTAAAACTTTGCAAAAAGGCAAAAATTTAGCTCTTTATTGAATAAGCAATTTTATAAAGATTAGGCTTTCCTTCTTTTCCTGAAACACTCATAAATGTGGTTTTTTGGGGTAAGCCCTTTGCAAAAACTTGTTAAAACTGATAAAGTCAGGAGTAAAAATGTTTCCCTCCCCTACTATACATGGCGGAATGAATACAACCCATCATCCAGCCTTGCTTGATAACAAACCTCCTTTTCAAGCTCAGCTAAATTTTAAAATTTTATCGCTTACTCCTATCATAGGCAAATTCGTTACCAAATACATCCTCAAGACCATTGACAAGGAACTTCAAGAAGTAAACCTAGATAATAATTTACGTAGAAACTCTCTTTATGATTTACGTGTTTATTACAGCAAGATTGAACAATATCATGATTCTAGCCTTCTTTCAAATCTAGTAAGCTTAGTAGCAATTGTTGCTCTCGTCACTTTAGTCGCCTCCAAGATTATTTTCATTGCAGCTACTTGCCTAGTGGCAGGAACAGTTTTCGGCGTCCTTATGGCTGCCACCTTGCGGCAAGTTAAATGGATTGATCAGTCGATAAAGCAGATTAATCAAGAAACATGAAAGCACGAATAACGTTTATAAACGTTATTCGTTAAGCTTTTAATGTTAAGGGGATTCGGTATTTTCTAGGGTAAATGGCATGCTTTGCGCTTGATTAGCACGGCCTATAGCATTAGTCCATAAGGAGAGAATAATACAAGCAGCAAAAAAGATTACTGCTAGCCAAGCGGTAAATTTTTTCAAAACGTCAGCGGTAGATGTTCCAAATAACGACTCGCTTGCTTCCCCCCCAAAAGAGGCTCCTAGCCCTGAGCTTTTACTTTCTTGGATCAAAATGACAAAGCACAATAAAGCACATAGCATCATGAAAAAAACCATAGTGGTGTAATATAAAAATGTCATTTAGTAATCCCTTCTTCATAAATAGAGTTATAACAATTAATAATTTGAGCAAAATCTTTTGCTGAAAGAGAAGCTCCTCCTACAAGTAAACCGTCAATATCGGGCTGTTCTAAAAATTTTTTCGCATTTTCTGGTTTCACCGCTCCCCCGTACTGAATAATAATCTGTTCCGCAGCTTTTTCATCCCAGCCTTCATTTATTAATTGGCGGCAAAATGCGTGCGCATCCTGGGCCGTTTCAGCTCCTGCTGGTTGAGGCATGCCTATAGCCCATATAGGCTCGTAGGCAATAATAATATGTCTAAGCTGTTCTACTGAAATATCCGCCAGACCCTCTTTAAGCTGCCTAGCCAATACTTCATGAGTCTGTTGCGCTTCTCTCTCTTTTTTTGATTCACCCACGCAAAAAATCACTTGTAAATTATCCTGTAAAGCCCTTTTAACTTTTTTATTAATAAGGTCATCTGTTTCATAGAAAAGGCGTCGCCGTTCGGAGTGACCTATAATCACAAATTCTGCCCCTGCATCTTTTAGCATTTTCCCGGCAATTTCTCCGGTAAAAGCCCCTTCAGATGCATCATTTATATTTTGGGCTCCCACAACTACAACAGTATCTTTTGCTGCTTCTGAAGTTGCTTTAATAGCAGTAAAAGGTACCGCTAAATAAATGTGAGCTTGAGGGGTATTAATTAATGATACTAGCTCTGGAACAAAAGCTGTAGCCTCCTCAATTGTTTTATACATTTTCCAATTGCCAGCGATGACTACGGGACGGCTTGCGGACGTCATGAAAATTCCTTTTTTAAAAGTGATATTATCATTTTTTCTACCTAAAAAGCAAGCCATCCCTATGAATGTTTTGCTTCATCTAAGAGGAATACTCTAAAATACACAATTTAAGGAAAATGAATAATTATATCCTTTATTCTAATGCAAATCTCTTTAACTTAATGCAGCGATTCCCGCCCCCCCCCCGTGTGATAAACTAAAAAAGAAATTTTTTTCGTAAACAATTAGGTGAGGTTAGTTATGGGAATATGGGCGAAAGAGAAAAAATACCTTTGTGCTGCAGGTTTACTGGCCATCACACGTAAAGCCTTTACAAGAATCAAAGAGCCCAGTGTTTCTTCAAAGAAAGCCAAAGTTCCTCTTGTTGATTGTCTGATGAGTGGCCTTGCTTTGTTTGGTTTAAAGTTTCCCTCTTTGTTAAAGTTTGATCAAAGAAAAGAAGAACCTATCATCAAGCATAATCTTTTAACTCTTTACAAGATTGAAAAGGTACCATCAGACACTTATTTAAGAGAGCGATTAGATGTAATTTCTCCTTCTTTATTAAGAGGCGCTTTTTGTAAGCTTTTTGCCCATTTACCACGTGGGAAAGTGTTGGAAAACTTCCTTTTTCTTAACAACTACTATTTACTCTCTTTAGACGGAACGGGTGTTTTTTCTTCAGAAACCATTCATTGTAAGCATTGTTGTGAAAAAAAACATCGCGATGGAAGCAGCAGTTATTACCATCAAATTTTAGCAGGTTCTATTGTACATCCTGATTGCCAAGAGGTTATTCCTGTTGGCCCAGAACCTATTTCCAATGAAGATGGAGCTAGTAAAAACGATTGTGAAAGCAATGCAGCTAAACGCTTTATCCAAGCATTCCGTAAAGAACATCCTCACTTAAATGTTATTGTCACTCAAGATGCTTTAAGTGCTAATGGCCCTCATCTTAAAGAATTACAACAGGCTAAGCTACATTACATCATAGGAGTAAAGCCTGAAGGCAATGCTTCCTTATTTGAGTGGATGCAAGGTTTAGATTTTGAAGAGCTTACAATAAAAGAAAAGAAAGGCGAACTTAACATTCGTTTTATCAATGGTGTCCCTCTCAATGACACACATGCGGATTTGCAGGTCAATTTCTTTGAAAGTTGGATTAACGATTCTAAGCAGGGAAAGAAACATTTTACCTGGATTACAGACCTGCCTATTAATGCTAACAATGTTTATGAACTTATACAGGAAGCTAAGAGCGAGATGGAAAATTGAAAATGAGAACTTTAACACACTCAAGAATCAAGGGTATGAATTTGAGCATAACTTTGGCCATGGTCATCAGCATCTATGCCATCTGTTTGACTATCTTATGATGTTAGCTTTCCTGATCGATCAAGTGCAACAGCACTGCTGCAGTATGTTTTTAGCTGCTGTCAAAAAAGCTGGCTCAAGAAGTAGCTTATGGATGCTAATGCGGGCTTTTTTTGTCTCTTACTTTATCGATAGCTGGCAAGATCTTTACCACTCAATTGCCTATGGATTTAAAGGGGCAAAACTTACTCCGAATACTTCTTAACAAAAAAAGCTTGAAAGTGCCATTTGAATCCTTGAGTGTAGAAATTCTTAACTTTAAACTAAATATTAACTTCGGCAAAGAAAGCTTAAGGTACCCTTTTGCTTTTAGATAAGCAAACCTTAAGATTATCTGTAAATAACGTTAAAATTTTTATTTGCGGGAATCGCTGATACGAATTCGTTTGACTTGCTTTTTTAATTTTTTATATATTATCTTTAAAAAATAATAATGCTGAAAACTTATCACTACCCAAGGAAATAAAATGCATCCTATCTCATCGACATCTATTGAAAGCTTGCCCAATGAATTGCTGCTCCCTATCTTAGAGGCCTGCGCAGTTCCTTCCTTATTTAGCGTCTGTAAAAGATGGCATCATCTGCTAGCTTCTGAAGCGATGACTTCTCTTTATAAAAACATAGCACAGCTTCATTTCCCCAAGAAGAATGCCACTACCCAGCGAACTCTTTTGTTAGCTAAAGTTTATCAACTCAATCCTGGACTTACCTCTACTGAAAAAGTTTATCAAGTTTTTAAACAAGTTTTTACCTTAGCTAAATCTATTTCTCCTTTGGAATTTAAAGAGAAAACAGAAGAAAAAAAAGGCTTAACGCTGGCTAACTACTCTTCTTATCTCTTAAATACTAATCGCCTTTTACTTTGGAAAAAACTTCCTGGCGGGGAAGAATACTTGAACCGAGAAGAAATTAAGCACTTGCCTCTAGGAAAAAAAGGAGAGCTACTTAGAGATTGGATTAAAAAAAAGTGTAAAATCAAGGTTTTAAATTTATCTCAAGCAGGCTTGACTTATTTACCCCCAGAAATATGCCAATTGTCTCAGTTGCGAGAGCTTTACTTAGATCAGAACCAGCTCACCAGCCTGCCTGCAGAAGTTGGGCAGCTGTCTCAGCTGCAAGGGCTTTACTTAAATCAAAACCAGCTTACCAGTCTGCCTGCAGAAATGGGGCAACTGTCTCAGCTGCAAGTGCTTTACTTAAATCAAAACCAGCTCACCAGCCTGCCTGCAGAAATCGGGCAGCTGTCTAATCTGCTACAGCTTCACTTAGGCCAAAACCAGCTCACCGCTCTGCCTACAGAAATCGGGCAGCTGTCTGATCTGCAATGGCTTGGCTTAAATCAAAACCAGTTCACCGCTCTGTCTGCAGAAATTGGGCAGCTGTCTGAGCTGCAAAGGCTTGAATTAAATCAAAAC
>NZ_JRXI01000118.1:0-35962 GCF_000813645.1 Neochlamydia sp. TUME1
CAGAAATTGGGCAATTGTCTAAGCTGCAATGGTTTAACTTAAGCCAAAACCAGCTCACTAGTCTTCCTGCAGGAATCGGGCAATTGTCTCAGCTGCGAGGGCTTGACTTAAATCAAAACCAGTTCACCGCTCTGCCTGCAGAAATCGGGCAGCTGTCTGATCTGCAAAGGCTTGAATTAAATCAAAACCAGCTCACCGCTCTGCCTGCAGAAATCGGGCAGCTGTCTCAGCTGCGAGTGCTTTACTTAAATCAAAACCAGCTCACCAGCCTGCCTATAGAAATCGGGCAGCTGTCTAATCTGCTACAGCTTTACTTAAATCAAAACCAGCTCACCAGCCTGCCTATAGAAATCGGGCAGCTGTCTGATCTGCAAAGGCTTGAATTAGCGGAAAATCCTTTGAAGGATATCGCAGAAAAAATAAGGCAGCGTTTTCAATTGTAGAATGGTTGTAAGTACTTTTTAAATTGGGGGTGGGCTAAAATGAAATAAAAAACTTTTAGCCAGCTTATCTTTAAACAAGTAATCCGCACTTAAATCAAAACCATCTCACCAGTCTGCCTGTAGAAAAGCGGTAGAAGAATTAAAACAACACATCAAAAAAGGGCCGTTTTTCTCAATAATGCAAAGAAAAGAATCAATCTTATTCTTTTAAGCAGATCGAAATTACCGCGTCACTTAATCCCCAAAACCTGTGGCTGCTCCTAAATGCTTGGAAGGTCTCCCCCTTTACTTGAATCTATCTGAACTTAAGGAGGCTTATAAGTTCCTTTTTTTGCTCTTGAAGGTGCTTTTTCTTTTTCTAGCCAATCCCGCATTTTATAGCAAACCACGAAGATATAAATAAAAATTACTTAGCCTTTCTTTTCTCTTAAATACGAACTTCTTTATACTCTATATTACCTTAGAAAAAATAGGATATAAATTTCATTTTATGCATCTTCCAGCCTCAGAACCAGTAGTTTTATCTGTCACTCAATTGACTCAGGCAATCAAACTGTCTTTAGAAGGAACTTTTCCCAATGTATGGTTACAAGGAGAAATTAGTAATTGTAAACCTCATTCTTCTGGGCATATATATTTCTCTCTTAAGGATGCCCATGCGCAGATCAGTGCTATCATCTGGCGGCAAGAAGCTGCTTTATTGCAATCCCCTCCTAAAGACGGGATGCAAGTTTTAGTGAGGGGGGCAATTAATGTCTATCCTACACGAGGAAATTATCAGATTGTGATCTATGAGATGAAGCCAGTAGGTCTGGGGGAGTTACTAATAAAGCTAGAAGAACTAAAACAAAAAATTCACCAACTTGGATGGTTTAGAAAAGAGCATAAGAAGCCCCTTCCTCGCATGCCTAACCGTATAGGTGTAATTACTAGTCCTACAGGAGCAGCTATCCAAGATATTTTAAACATTTTAACAAGACGTTCGGGAGGACTTAACCTTCTTATTAATCCAGTGCGAGTTCAAGGCTTAGAAGCGGCACAGGAAATCGCCCAAGCAATCCATTTCTTTAACGAACATGATTTAGTAGATGTAATAATTGTAGGCCGGGGGGGAGGGAGTATTGAAGACTTATGGTGCTTTAACCAAGAAATTGTAGCGGAGGCAATTTTTTATAGCCGGATTCCCATTATTTCTGCAGTAGGCCATGAAACAGATCATTGCATTGCAGATTATGTTGCTGATGTTCGAGCTCCTACTCCTTCTGCAGCTGCAGAAATCGTAATTGCTGATAAACTTGAGCAACTTAAACACTTAGAACAAATAAAAAGAAGGCTTACGCAAAGCATTTCTCACAAAGTTTTTCTATCCAGGCAACGCTTAAGCGCATTTCTTAAACAGCCTATGCTCTCTTCGCCTTATTATCTGTTAGGGCCGTGGATCCAAAGGCTAGATGATAACCGCCAGCAGCTCGATTATCTAATCAAGCAAAAAATTTGTAGGCTGCATCTTATCTTGGATTCTTCTAATAAGAGGCTGCAAACTCTCAAACCTTCTTCTCAAATTACATACTTGCAAGAGAAAATAAAATATTGGGATAAAAATATTTACCATCAAATGAGCCATATTATAGATTCCAAAAAAGAGCAATTAGAAAGTATTTCAGTAGCTTTGCACCTAATCAATCCTAAAAACCTTTTAACCAAAGGTTATTCTATTCTCTTTTCTGAAAAGGATAATTCAGTTATAACTTCCGTAACTAACATCCATAAGAATCAAGACCTTCGGATATATTTGTCAGATGGGGAAGTTCTTTCAACTGTAAAGGAAATTAAAGCCAGTGAATGAAAAAGAACTTAGTTTTGAAGCTGCTTTTGTACGGCTGGAAGAAATTTTAGAAAAAATGAATTCAGGGGCGATTAGCTTAGATGAATCATTAAAGCTATATGAAGAAGCTGATAGGCTTATTTCTAGCTGCCAAAAAAGGCTACTAGAAGCAGAGCGCAAAATTGAAATATTAGTGAAAAATCGTAATGGTGAGGTAGTATTAGACCCAGATAAAAAGCCACTCACGCAAGAATTTAATTCATAGTAAGGAAAGAAACAATAAAATGAGCACGACTATCCTGGAGACAATTCAATCGCCCGAAGACATCAAACCACTTCCTTTAGCCGCTTTAAACACTCTTGCCGATGAGATCAGACGACGTATTATTGAGGTAATGTCGATTAATGGAGGACATCTTGCTTCTAACTTAGGAGCCATTGAACTAACTCTTGCCTTACATAAAGCTTTTTCTTCTCCTCTGGACAAATTTTTATGGGATGTAAGCCACCAGACCTACACGCACAAAATTTTAACGGGACGCAATCAACTATTCCCCACCATCCGTCAGTACAAAGGACTATGTGGCTTTAGCCATCCCAAAGAATCCCCCCATGATCATTTCTATGCAGGACATGCTGGCACAGCCCTCTCCTTAGGCTTAGGCCTGGCAAAAAACCGTGATCTAACCAAGCGTTCTGAGTATATCATCCCTATTATTGGCGACGCTACCCTTACCTGCGGCTTATCTTTAGAAGCCTTAAATAATATTCCTCGGGATTTAAAACGCTTTATTGTGATCTTAAATGACAATGAAATGTCCATCTCTAAAAATGTAGGAGCTATTACGCGAATTTTAAGTCGTTTACTTAGCAACCCAACTACCGATAAGATTTATCAAGAGTTAGACACTCTGGTTTCAAAAATTCCTAGCTATGGACCTTTTTTGGCCAAACAGGGTCATAAAATTACTGAATCAATGAAAAATTTAGTAAGTCCTGCGGCTTTCTTTGAGCATTACGGGCTTTCTTATATCGGTCCCATTGATGGCCATGACATCAAAAAAATGGTAGAAATTTTTGAAGAAATTAAAGATGCCAAATGGCCTGTCCTTCTCCATATATTAACTAATAAAGGGCAAGGCATGGAAGAAGCCGTTAAAAATCCCATTTCTTATCATGGAGCACGGCCCTTCAACCCAGGCACAGGTAAATTTTTACCAGCATTAACAGCCAAACTTACTTTTCCAAAAATTTTTGGAAGCCATCTTTTAAAGATGGCCGAAAACGATCCCAGTGTAGTTGCCGTTACACCTGCAATGTCTGCAGGTTCATGTTTAGAAGACTTTATGAAAAAGTTTCCTGAACGCTGTTATGATGTCGGAATTGCTGAATCTCATGCAATTACTTATTGTGGAGGCTTGGCATATGGTCGTAAAATGAAGGTATTTGCCTCTATTTATGCTACCTTTCTTCAAAGAGCTTTAGATAATGTCTTTCACGATGTCTGTTTACAAGAGCTCCCTGTTATCTTTGCCATCGACAGAAGTGGAATTTCAGGCCCCGATGGAGCTACTCATCATGGAATTTATGATCTTTCATTTTTGAATGCTATGCCCAATATGATCATCAGCCAGCCTCGTGATGGCCATATGCTACGCGAGCTGATGGAATCAGCACCTACATGGGGCCATCCAGCTGCGATACGTTATCCTAATATGATGACAGAAGATAGAGAAGAACCTTTAAATTATCGCTTTCCCGGAAAAGGAGAAATTTTAGCCGAAGGCGAAGAGATATTAATTATTTCTTTAGGTCATATGAATACTATAGCCTTTCAAGTACGTGAGATTCTTCAGCAACAAGGCTATCATCCTACTATTATGGACCCCATTTTCGTAAAGCCTTTAGATGCAGACCTTATGTGTAAGATGCTGATGTCTCATCAAAAAATTGTCACTTTAGAGGAACATTCGGTCGCTTCTGGAATGGGTAGTATTATCAATCATTTCTTGCTTTCTAAAGGCTATACAAACATTCAAGTATTAAATTTTGGTATCCCAGAAATTTTTCTTGATCAAGGGAGCCATGCAGAGATAATTCAGGAAATTGGTTTAAGCGCACCCCAAATTGCTCATCGTATTCTCTTACATTTTTCCTTGCAAAAAACTCAGCAAGCTCACGCTTAAGGTATATACATGCATATTGCGCTTTTTCCTAACATGATAAAAAAAACATCTGGGGAAATTGCTCAACAAATTGCTGCTTTCCTTAAAAAAAGAAACGCACATGTTTATGCAGAAGATGAGGTAGCTGATGAAATAGATGCAGCCTACCTATCAAGCATTTCTCCTGATAAAATCGATTATATTATTTCTTTAGGCGGTGATGGAACCATTCTTCGTGTGATTCAACGTCATCCCGAACTAACAGCTCCTTTAATGGCCATCAATTTTGGTGGCTTAGGATTTATGGCTGACATACCTATTCAGGAAACTTATAAAAGCCTTGAGGATCTTTTAGCAGATAAAATTGTTATAAGTGAACGTATGATGATGGCTGGGAAAACAGAGGATAATCGAACCTGCTATGCTGTTAATGATATTATTTTCCACCGGGCTGAAAATCCTTCCCTGATCGAAATTTCAATTTTCGTCGATGATATTTATTTAAACACCTATTGTGCCGATGGAATTATTGTGGCTACACCTAGTGGCTCTACAGCTTACTCAATGGCCGCAGGAGGTCCTATTTTAACTCCTAACTTAAAAGCTTTTGTCATTACTCCTATCTGTCCTCACACGACTTCCAATCGCCCTATTGTTCTTCTGCCCTCTCATCAAATCCGTATTGAATACATAAGCAAACTCAAGCCTATTGAAGTTACCTATGATGGATTTTCTAGCTTCCAAATGAAAACAGGAGAAAAATTTTATTTAAGTTCTGCTCAAAAAAAGTTTCGATTGGTTAATATGCTTCATCATGATTTTTACTCTACACTTCGCTCTAAGCTAGGTTGGTCAGGAAAATTGAAGGCTGATGAAATATGAATACCCATAAAAAAACCTCCAATTTCCTAATTATTTTCCTTCTTTTATAATTTTTTAATATGTCTATATTGGCTCTTCAAGCATAATAGCCATCAAGAAAGCGTCTTCTTTAAGGCACTATCTTTGAATTTTAACAAGGCTTTTATTAAAATTAGTTTCAAGCTAAAAAAATTTAAACGTTTGTTTTTAAGGGAATTATGAAAATTTCATTCCAAAAAACTGATGAAATTAAAAATTCTAGTGGAAAGTTTATTAGCTAATGCGTATCTAAAAAGGGTAAATCCTTTTTTTTGGAAGTATACAAATTGTAGTACGGAAATGAATGAGACCAAAAATTACCTACTCAATAATGATCGTGCAGAGTAAATTAAATTTAAACCCAAGGAGTTAGTATGAAACAAGCTATAAAATTCTTTTCATCAGTGGCCTTATTTGTAAGTGTAATTGCATTAACAGGCTGCTGTGGAAATCGTGCTGGCTATGAGCCATGTGCAAAACCTTGCTCTCCCCAGCCCTACTATACCAAGCCTTATGTTAAAAATGCTCCAAGGCCATGTGCTCCAGCACCAGTCTGTGACCCTGTTTGCTATTAAGAAATTAAGTAAAAAAGCTAAGCATTTTCTTAATTGAAATTAATGACTATTGAAACAAAACAGAAGGAAAAAGATGAAAAAAACCTTTAACTTATTATCTTTAGCAATAGTTGCCACAGCATTGACTGGCTGTGGTTGCGGCTGGTGGTCTAACAGCGAAACTGGCACTTCATGCGCTCCAAGAGCCTGTGAGCCTCGTCAAGCACCTTCCCCCTATATTTGGGAGAATACTACCAGTAGTGATACAACCTATTATTAGTTATAATTCCGACAGCTTTAATGCTGTCGGGACCTAATGGCTGTCACAATAATTGCCCCTTTTAATGGCTTAGGCATTCACTTAAGCTAAAAAAAAGGGCGATTAAACTAAACGACATATAAATATGTTAAATGCAGAGATAAACAAGGAAAAGCAGGATCGAAAAAATCTTAATATATTTTGAGCCAGTCGAAGCCATCATTAGATTAAGGTTTGAGATTAAATGATAAGCTCTTAGATTCATGATAACTTATCGCTGAAATTCACGAACACTCTCTCTACAATAAAAAATAGTGAAGGTTTTGTTCAATCGTGTTATATACATCTACTGCAGAAACGAGATTAGACCAACATTTAAGTTATTTAATCTACTATGACCAAAAACAAACGAAAGGAGTCATCAATGAAGAAACAACTAGGAATAATAGCCTCGTTGCTTTTTTTGTGCACTACCGCACTCATGTGGGTAGGTTGCGCTGATAACAGAACCAGCAATTCAGCCCCTGTTTATGAACAGCCAGCACCTATTTATCAAACAAACCAAGCATCTGAGGGAGTCACTTCAACTTCACCAGTTGCTGCAGCAAAAGCATTTTTCGCATCAAAATTCTCTAGCAAGCCAGCTAGTTCTGATGCTCAATACGAGCCAGATTGCAAACCTCCAGCTCGTTGCAAGCATCCTTCTGGAAGTGAACTTGTCTGTAAAGACGGTCTGATTGTTACTGCTCGTAACCCAAGAATATGCATGCTAAATGATCAATATCCTTTGGAATTTGACGTTAAAGCTTGTGATGATCTTTGTGAAGCAAATGTAACAACTACCCTACCAGATGGCGTAACATACATTAGAAGCCAGCCTGAAGGACGCGTGGATGGACGCAAAATATCATGGAATTTTGGTTCCATGAGCAAAGGTGAATGCCGTCCAGCAAAAATATGGCTAAAGTGTGATATCGAAGGTGAACTTTGCGCCTGCTTCTGTGCTACAGCAGTCCCTGTTCGTTTTTGTTCCATACTTTGTGCTAAACCAGTTCTTACTTGCAAAAAAACTGGACCTGAGCAAGTAGCTCCAGGTGAACCTGTTGAATATGCAATTACTGTAACAAACCATGGAAGCTGCGCAGCAGAAGATGTGGTGGTCACAGATAATCTACCAGAAGGTGTAGAACATGTAAGCTGCCAAAAAACTTTAGTCTATAAGCTTGGCTCTTTAGAACCTTGCCAATCTAAAACTGTTAACATCTGCACGACAGCTGTTAAGCGTGGCAAGTTCACCAACACTGCCGTTGTGACCGCCTGCAATGCTGATTCTGTATCTTGCGAATCAACAGTATGCATTTCTTGCTGTCAAATGGAGTGCACAAAAGTAGGACCAAAAGAGCAACAAATCGGCAAAAATGCTGATTACCAAATTATAGTCATGAACACAGGTGACCTACCTTTGACAGATGTGGTAATCGTTGATCATGCTCCTCCTTCAACATCGATTGTAACTGCTAATGGAGCAACAATTAGCGGTAATACAGCGACCTGGAGATTAAGAGAAATGAAGCCAGGTGAAAAAGTATCTTTCAACACTACGCTTACCACCTGCGTAGCGGGATGCTTTACTAACAAGGTAGACGTCACAAACGCTCAAAATTGCAATGGTCATTGTGAATCGATGACTCATTGGAAAGGACGCCCTGCATTAAACGTATCAGTAGCTCAGACAGAGAACCCTATCTGTATTGATGACTCTACAGCCTACAATATTGTAGTTGTGAACCAAGGTTCAGAACCGGACAGTAATGTACAAGTTGTAGTTACCTTCCCAGAGGAAGTTCAAGCGATAGGAGTGTCTGGTGATGCTTCAGGCCAAATTTCTGGTAATACAGTTAAGTTTGCACCTGTTAAAAACGTAGCAGCTAGACAAACACTAAGATATCGTGTGGATGCCAAAGCTAAAAAATCTGGCGATGCACGCGTTAAATTTGAAGTTTCTTCAGATGCAATCAAGACACCTATCGTTCAACAAGAAAGTACGATAGTGAACTAATAAAGTAGTCTTAGGCTCTTTATATAAAGGCTGGCTTTTCAAAAGCCAGCCTTTTTTATTCCCCTTCCTTGAAGATTTATGGATTTTTAAAAAACTAGTTGCCAGTGTAAAAAGGGAATTAGCCTTTAAAGGTATCGCTTAATTGAAGGGGCTTTAAGTTTCTCAAATATTCGATTTCCTAAGAAGCTGCCCAAGAGCATCTCATTGTTCTTTTAAACTTCTTTTTATTCCAACCTTTACAAGTTAAAGAAAGGTGCGCTAATTTTTTTATGCCTATGCCTGATCTAAAAGATGGAGTTAACCTTAAAATTTTTATAGGATGTTTAATAACTTCTGAATTGCGTATGCATCTTAATCAAAGCTTATTATGGAAGCAAAATAAGATAACTCCAGAGCTAAATAGTGCTTTACGAGAAATACATTTTCAGGATAAAGATTATATAGGCATTTATCCAACTACCAATAAAATATCTTTAATGGATTTAAAGAAAATAGAAAAAGAAATTTTACAATTATTGACAACTTACTGCCCTCTATTACCGACAGAAAAAATCAAAATACTTATATTTTCGCAAGTTTTTATCTCATAAAAGATTATTACGAGGACTCTACTGCATGGTGCGCCTTATTCTTGCTTCACAGTCAGCACGTCGTAAAGAAATACTAAGTTATTTCAACCTGCCTTTCAAACAAGTTTCCCCATCTTTTGATGAACATAGCGTTATTTACAAACGTGACCCTATAAAATATGTTTCTTTAATAGCCGAAGGTAAAGCAAAAGCGGTAAAAGACATTGGCAATCACGAGGCAATTTTAGCAGCAGATACGATCGTATACCGCTCAGGTAAAATTTATCATAAACCCCAAACTGAGCAAGAAGCTTTTAGTATGCTCTGGGATCTAGCAGGCAAATGGCATAGTGTTTTCACAGGAGTCGTCCTCTTATACAAGGCGAATTTATACACCGGTTGGGAAGAAACCCGCGTTTTATTTAATCACCTAACAAAAGAAGATATCTACCGCTATCATCAAAAAATTCATTGGGCCGACAAAGCAGGTGGCTATGCGATACAAAGAGCGGGCAGCTTAATCGTAAATAAAATTGATGGGTGTTACTATAATGTGATGGGGCTTCCTCTTAATACCCTTCGCTCTTTGCTAAAAAACTGTGAAATAGACCTGTGGGATTATGTACCCTAAGATAAAAATTAAGTGGTTGTGTGGCTTACTATGCTTTTTATTTCCTTATACCTCTGTAATGGCAGGTAAGGATAAAGGGTATACAGAGTATAACCACTCCCATTTATTGTTTCTAGTACGCATGGGGAATGTTTCTCAAGCCATAAAAGCTTATGAGTGTTATCACAAGCAAACTGGGAAACATGATTTTGAGTTCCTTCAAGAAATGGCTCTTCTTTTATTAGACCAAGGTTATCGCTGTTCTGACTTGAACACCCGCCTGATGACTTTATTTGGAGCAGGCATTTGTCTCAATGAAAGAGCGCTTTATATCTTAAAAGAAGGAATAAGCAGCGGCATCCCAGAGCTGCAACTTATTAGTCTTAATTTCCTTTCTCAGTATCAAAATGATCAAGCAGATGAAAATTTACAACGCGCTTTAAACACTAAGCATCCCTTAATTCGTTTAGAAGCCGCCTATCTGCTAGCACAAAAAAAATCTCCTCGTGCCTATGCTTATGCAGAAGCATTAATGTATCGTTGGGAAGGAATTCTGGAAGAAGTATTTCCTGAATTCTTTGCCATGATTGGCACTCCTGAAGCCCTCCATATGCTATGTAAATTAATGTGTCATTCTCATGAAGAAGTACGTTTAGCTGCCATTATTAATGCCGCTAAATATGGCTGCGATGAACTTTTATATAAAATTCGTACTCTTGCCACTCATAAAGAAAAAGCACAACAAGAAGCCTCAGCATTTGCCTTAGGTCTGCTTAAAGATGAGACCTCAATTCCTACGCTTAAAAATTTATCTTGCTCGAATGTCTCCCATGTACAGCTTGCGGCCTGGAAAGCTTTATATGATCTAGGTTGTAAAGAATACAAAATACTCATAGAAAATGCAGCTAAGCAAAAAGATATCTATGCCATTTTTTTGTTAGGTGAACTGCAGGAAAGTCATGACTGTTTAGCTCTATTAATTAACGACCCTAATATACAGGTAAGGGTTAATGCCGCCATGGCACTGCTTTACCTTCAAGATCCCCGTTGTACAAAAGTCTTATTACAGGATATTTTAATTACCCATCCCCAAGACATGTGTTATTCCTCCGTATGTTCTCCAGGTAAAAGCCTTACTGCTTGGAGGGCAACTTCTGGCGCGCACCCGCATTTTAAGGATAACCTTTATGCTTTTGAAAGATCATTAAAGATGAGAGAAGAAGCCCTAACAAAAGCTCTTGACCTTCCGGAACAAGATTTTTTACAAATAGCTAAAACGCTATTCACTTGCCAGCAAAACGATCTCATCCCTCTTTTAACAGATTTGCTTAAAAAATTAAATACTCCTGCAGCCATTGCTTTACTTCAAGAGCATCAACAGCAAATAGGTGCACCACTTATCCGTAATTACTGTAATCTGGCGCTCTACTCTTTGAAAGTAAAAGGCCCCTATAGGGAGAATCTATACCGTTGGGTTACCAACAGCAAGAAAAATGAGCTTCTTCAATTTCGCCCCTTTTTACCTAGCAAATTGCGTGATTTAAAAGATAATTATCAACTAACCCTTGAAGAGCATTCACAATTATTGATCGCTTCATTCGAATCTCTTATACAAAATAAAGATGAACAATTTGTTAATTTGTTATTAGAGGCTATGCAAGACGGAAATCCTATCAACAGGTATGCATTAGCAGGACTGCTCATGCGTGCTATTCACTAAAAGCTTTTTATCTCGCATCAAGCTTGGAGAATTAATTAGTAATAATTTTTATTAATTAATGCTATTTTAAACTGGATTTTACCAAAAGATTTATCTTTTGAAAAACTTAAAATTTAATCCAAGGACGTGGGGGCAGCAAAGAATAGAAAAAAACAAACTAATATTTAGTCCCTTAACTCTGGGAATGAGAACCTTGTAAACATGCCTAGTGAGACTATTGGATAAATTTTATAGGTAAGCTAGGATGCCAATAGAGTTACCCTCTTCAAAAGCTTTCTTCTTAAAAGTGCCTGCTCAACTTTTTTTTCAGAATAGAAGCTTGACGGGGGAAAAGCCATCTATGTGCCTAACTAACACAAGCATTTTCCTCTTAATTTAAAAGTTAAAGAAAAAGCCTATTGCACCCTCTAAGATAAATAGCTAAACTACTCCTTTATTTTCTTAGACCGGTAGATAGCATGAGCTTATCGCTAGACATTAAATACTTTATCCCTCTTTTTCTTATTCTCACGATCTCTTCTCTTTTTAGTACTTCCGTTGAAGAAATTAAAAGCCTGAATAGCAGAGTAGAGAAAGAGATTAAAGTGGATCTACGCAGCCCCGTTTTCGTCGATGGCGTATTATCTACTTCAGAAGGAGGTGTTATTACAGGCCCAAATCTACGCATCCAAGCCCGTCATATTGTTTACACCCGTAAGGTTACTAAAGAAGGGCTTGTCTTTCAGGTGACAGCCAAAGGGGACGTAGCTTTAGAGTGGGGAGAGTATTTTTTTATAGGAGAGTCTCTAGAGTACAACTTTTTAACTCAAACAGGCCTGATCTATCAGGCGCGTTCTGCCGTAGAACCCTGGTATTTTGGAGGGCGTGCGATCGAGCTTTGTGCCGATGGTTCTTACATTATCTATGAAGGGTTTGTCACCACTTCAGAAAATTACCATACTGATTGGCAAGTGACAGCAGCCAAAGCACGACTCCGCGAAAAACACCTTTTTGATGCTAAAAATATTCAATTTCAATTTGTCCACCTTCCAGTTTTGTGCCTCCCTTCATTTAAAGCTAATTTAAACGCTATATTTGATAACCCTCTACGCTTTAATGTTACATGGCGCGGAGGACAAAATACCCGTCTTGAAATGCAATATGAACTATTTTCTTGGGGAGGGTTTAAAAATTTTTTGCGCCTTGACTATAGAATTAAGAGGGGCTTAGGAGGAGGCTTCTATACCCTTTATCATTCAGAAAACAATCAAGAAAATCTTGAAATGGTCAATTATATAGCAAGAGATTCATCGGTAGATCAACCAAGCCAACGCACGCGCTATAGATTTCAAGGTGCATATACTAGGCTATTTGATAAAGAAGGAGTCAGCCTTCATACTACCTGGGATAAACTTAGCGATATCGATATGGCTACAGACTATATGGATAAAAATTTAGATATGGAAACGGCGGGCAAAACCCAATTGCAAGTTAAATTTCAGCAGAGTGACTCTTGGAAAGCTAACTTTTTTGCTCGTATACGAGCCAATACTTTTCAAACGATTAAGCAAGAATTACCCTCTTTGGAAATAAGCATTCGGCCTTTTTCTCTGGGCTCTACCGGAATAATATCGGAAAATTTTTGGCGCCTTTCTTATCTAGATTTTCAGTATGCTAAGCATTCCCAGCATGTTTACAATTTTAACTCTACGCGTGCGCAATTTTATCATAGATTATACCGCGCGTATCGAACCGGTCCTTTTACCACTACTCCTGAAGTTGGAGCTTCAGCGATCTATTATGGAAGCAATCCTCATGCGCATAATCATTGGGTGGCCCTCGGGATGTTTTCTGTGGAAACAAACACTCAACTTAGGCGCCATTATTCTGGTTTCAAGCATGTTATAAAACCCTACGTAAAATATAAGTACTATACTAGACCAGGTATAAAACCCAATGAACATTACATTTTTGACATACATGATGGATGGTACCAGTTGAATATGCTTACTTGGGGAGTCGATCATAGCTTTTATTATGCTCGCCAAGGAAGAGGCTTGGACCGCTGGATGCAATGGCAACTATTTGCCCATACTTTTATTAACACTCCCACCATTCGACGTGCGACTCCTAAAATTTACAGCCGTTTGACGTGGAATTTGCTTCCCACCTTACGTCATACTTTTACTGCAGGTTGGGATATGCAACGCCATCAATGGGATCATTTTAATTTTCGCAACGAATGGACGATTAATCGTCAGGCAGCCTTATCTTTAGAATGGAGACATCGTGGGTCTTTTGCTTGGCGTAAAGCTGATCAATTAAATTTCATTTTAGATTCTTTCCATTCAGAAAAAAAGTTAAAAGACTCTCAGCTTTCGGATAGAAGAGATACTTTGTTAATCCATCTATTTTATCGATGGCACCCTAACTGGGCGATAGAATTTGAATCACGGCATGGCTGGAACCGCCGCCATGAACCCAATTACAGTGAATACGAAATCGACATTTTAGCTACTGTACAAAAAGCATGGCATATTAAGTTATCTTATCAAAGGAAAGAATATGATAAGAAAGATAACCGCATAGCTCTTTATTTTAACCTTGGTTTAAGTCGGCCCAGCCATACCCCTTGTCCAGCTGCTGTACCCCTATTAAATCTTTAAATTTTAAAGCCTTTCTGCTTTTAGGATTTTAAATCATCTGGTAAGATGTGTGGGCTTAAATTGAATATAGCTAGAGGCTTTTATGGAACTGCTCATTATTGGAACAGGATATGTAGGCTTGGTGTCAGGCACTTGCTTGGCTGAAATGGGTCATCATGTGACATGCCTAGATATCAATGAAAAAAAAATTCATCAGCTTAAACAAGGCTATATTCCTATTTACGAGCCTGGCTTAGAGGAAATGGTTAAAAGAAATGTGAAAGCCTCACGTTTAAAATTTTCTACTAGCTATGCTGAAGCTCTAGCCAAGAGCCAAGTGTGTTTTATCTGTGTAGATACTCCCCATCAGGAAAATGGCGAAGCTGATCTGCGTTTTGTCCATAATGTAGCCGCAGCTATTGCAGAACACATGACAGATTATCAGGTAATCGTTAATAAATCCACCGTGCCTGTAGGAACTGCTAATCTCGTCTCTAGCGTCATTGCTGCAGGCCTGCAAAGAAGGGGTGTGTCCATTGATTTTGATGTAGCCTCCAACCCGGAATTTTTAAAAGAAGGCTGTGCTATCCAGGACTTTATGAAGCCTGACAGAGTGATTATAGGAACTAATAAGGCGAAGGTAGCGCAAATCATGCAAGAAATTTACAGTCCTTTCATGCTTAGTCATGAGCGGCTGATGATCATGGATATTGCTTCTGCTGAAATGACTAAATACGCTGCTAATGCTATGTTAGCTACACGCATCTCTTTCATGAATGAATTAGCTGGCTTATGCGAACATTTAGGAGCAGATATAAATAAAGTGCGTAGAGGCATTGGAGCTGATAATCGTATTGGCTACAAATTTTTATACCCTGGCCCCGGTTATGGAGGCTCCTGCCTCCCTAAAGATATTTCTGCATTACGCAAGCAAGCTGATCAAGTTAGCTATGACACACCGCTTATTGATGCAGTAGCCTATGTAAATGAACAGCAAAAACAGCTAATGGGATATAAAATTATTGAATATTTTGCTAAATATTCTGGCTTAGCTAATAAAACTATTGCTATTTTAGGGTTATCTTTTAAGCCTGATACAGATGATATGCGAGAAGCCCCCTCCTTAGTATTGATTCAACAATTATTGCAACAACAAGCACACTTGCGCTTATTTGATCCCGTTGCTATGGAAAATGCTAAAAAGATCCTCTACGCTCATCCCGCTATAACCTGGTGTAATGACGAAATAGAAGCCGCTGAGGGAGTAGATGCAATTGTGTTGATGACCGAGTGGAAGCAGTTCCGCTTTTTGGATTTCGACGCTCTCCTTAAACAGATGAAAGGCAGAGTTTTTTTTGACGGCCGCAATCAATATAATCCTTTAGAAGTAGTTAAAAAGGGATTAGATTATTTAAGTATAGGTCAAAAGCCATATTACAGAGAAGAAGTGGAACATGCTTAAAAAGCTTTATTTATAAGACAGTGAATCGGCAAGAAATTAAGCCAATGAATATGAAAAACGTACAACCCAACATCCACGGCTATCTCCACGAGAGATGCAAAAGCATAGAAAAACGGCTTGCTGAACTGACTGCAGGAAAAGATACGGCTTATTTTAACCTTTTAGAGGCTACCCGTTATTCCCTACTTGCTGGCGGCAAACGTATACGTCCTCTTCTGGTAGTAGCTACCGCTACGGCTTTAGGAGGCTCAGAAGATTTAGCATTGGATCCAGCTTGTGCCGTGGAAATGATCCATACTTATTCTTTAATTCATGATGATCTACCCTGCATGGATAATGATGATTTTAGACGTGGAAAACCTTCGTTACATAAAGCTTTTACAGAAGGACATGCTGTTTTAACGGGTGATTATCTACTTACCTATGCTTTCGAGATTATTGCAAATGGAACCGGCCTTCAAGCTCATCAAAAAATAGAATTGGTAAATGTTATAGCCAAAAACGCGGGTGCAGATGGAATGATTGGCGGACAAATCATGGATATCGAGTCCCAACAGAAGGCTATCGACCTTCATTTTCTACAAGATGTTCATCGACGTAAAACAGGGGCCCTCATCACTGCCTGTATTGAATGTGGGGTTATCATAGCAAATGGCAGCCCAGCAGATCGGGAAATTTTAAAATCGTTTGGTCAAAAGATAGGGCTTGCTTTTCAAATCATCGATGATGTGCTAGATGTGACTTCTAACAAAAACTCAGATATAAAAAATCATAAAACTACCTATGCTACTCTATTGGGGCTATCCGAAGCTCAAGAATTAGCCTTTGAATATTATCAGGCAGCTATGGAGCAGCTGAAAAAGTTACCGTATGATACAGCTTTGCTCGTCTCTCTTGCCGATTTATTGGTCCATCGAAATTGTTGATAGATAATCGAGAGCAAAGTGCTATAACAGATAACTTTAATAAAAGTGCAACCTCTCCTAGCTTTAGTAGGTAAGCGATAGACTAAGTAGCTTAATTAACGATTAGAGAAAGAGAAAAAGGTGTATTTTTCGCATCCTTTATTTTTTGTCGCCCCTATCTCTTAAGCATCTGATCTATCCCCCTACCTAATAATGCCATTTTAAGAGTCTATCTCAATAAAATTCAAAGAAGGAATCGCCTTCCTGACAGCTCCTTTCTCCTAAAAAGAGATTCTTAGCAAGTATATGATTGCTTAAAAAACTGCCTAAAAGCGTATAATTATACAGCCTGATGCCAAGATTTTTTAAAGGAATATTAGGAAATAAAGCTTGTATGCCTTTTATAGGGTGGTACAGTGAAAACTGTTACTGCTCCAAAAAATCGTAAAACTTTTACTTAAAGCGGGATGGGGGCAAAAAAGTTTATTATTTTAAAAATGATTAATATTACCTAGCTTTATTAAGTTCAAAAACTTTAACATTTTTTATGTTTTACAAACAAATAGGCAAATATCTATGAATAAGTTTATTATTTTTTTTATTTGCCTAAAAATTACTTTGGATGCTATCTAAGAAATTCTAGTCGGTTAGCATTACCTATATAAAGAAAATATTTGTAGAAAGATACAAAATGGTTGGCAAGCAAAAAATTATGGATAATTCCCCTCAATGGATGCAAGAATCTACAACCCTAAGATTCTCCCCTTCTCTGGGTTTAACGGTAAAACGTAATCCAACTAAACGCTTGTTTGATATTATTTTTAGCCTTTGCGTGCTTATTATTACCTTGCCCGTGTTGGCAATAGTCGCTGTTTCCGTCTATTTTTCCTCTAAAGGTAAAATTATTTATTCTCAAGAGAGAATAGGCCGAGGTGGCAAACCTTTTCGCTGCTATAAATTTCGCACCATGTATCCTGATGCCGATGCAAGGCTGGATGAAATTCTAGAGAGTTCCTTGGAATTAAAAAGGGAATGGGCTAATGCGCATAAACTAAAAAATGATCCACGGGTGACGCCAATAGGCAAATTTCTTAGAAAGACTTCTCTTGATGAATTTCCTCAATTTGTAAATGTTTTGAAAGGAGATCTTAGTGTGGTAGGTCCTAGGCCGGTCGTTCAATACGAAGTGGTCCGACATTTAGGGTATAAGGCTACAAAAATCTTGTCTGTACGCCCAGGCGTAACGGGTTTATGGCAAGTCTCAGGACGCAGTGACATTAGCTATGCTAATCGTATTAAACTCGATGAGCAGTACATAGAATCCCAATCTTTACTTCTCGATATAAAAATCATTGCTAAAACTATCCCCATTGTATGCTTCCCCAGAGGAGCTTATTAATTTTTGGTACACTTTTTAAATATAGGATCAAAGGTAGCTAGAAAAATACTAGGATTTATAGGAAAAGAGGCTACATGGTGGGTATAACCCCAGAAAACAACCTCTTTTTTCAGAGAAAACTATAGATCTCCCCTAAGTAGCCTTTTAAAGTTTTATAAATTTTTTATGCATTTAAGTAGAAAAAATCTATTCCTTACCTTCTTCAGTGGCTTATTACTTACCCTTGGCATGCCAGCTATAGCTCCTAGTATCCGGCTTATGTTCTTAGTGCCTTTTCTTATTGTGTCATTTTATCAAAAATCCTTCTCTCGCTGCCTCTGGTATGCATTTTTTTGTGGATTCCTCCTCGATTTACTGTCGGTACAGCCTCCTTTCGGCTTCTATGCTGGCAACTATACCCTGGGAGCTGCTGTGATTTATCCTCAAAAACGCCATTTTTTTGCCGATCATCTAAGTACGCTACCCATCATGACCTTCCTTTTTTCCTTTACTATAACTTTCTTCCAAGTTATTTTCCTTTATATATTGGGATCGCCTCTTTCTGTAGGCATACGATGGATAGTTTCCGATCTTTTTGTAATGCCTTTAGGCGATGCTCTTTTTGCTTTTCTATATTTTATTCTCCTTCCTTTAAGCTTACAAAAAAAATCCCGACATAGGTGTATCTAATATGCAACAAAATCTTAACGAAAGGTTAATAAAATGTGGGGTTGACACCCTTAAACGCCATATCTTTTTGTGTAGCGACCAAGCAAATCCGCGCTGCTCTAGCTCAGATACGGCCTATGCTTCTTGGCAATATTTAAAGCAAAGGCTTCAAGAACTGAATTTGACCGGTGCAGGAGGCATCTACAGAACAAAAGTAAGCTGCTTAAGAATTTGTCAAAAAGGCCCTGTTGCTGTCATCTATCCTGATGGAATTTGGTATCATTCCTGTACCCCCGAAGTTTTAGAGATCATCCTTCAACAACATCTTATCGGTGGTAAACCGGTAAAAGAATATATTCTTTATGATCACTCCAAAATCGCCTATAGCTCCTCTTGCTGAACAGATGCGTCCTGCATCTATCGAAGAAATCGTAGGGCAGGAACATCTGATAGGGCCAGAAGGCTTTATAACAAAAATTATTTCCACAGGCATGCCATTATCTATTATTCTTTGGGGGCCGCCTGGATGTGGGAAAACATCTATCGCCAGGCTATATGCAAAAGCTTTTAATATCCCTTTTTATTCAATGAGTGCTATCTTTAATGGCATCACTGACCTCAAAAAGCTTATAGAAGAGATAGAAAACACTCCCCTACTCCGTCAAAGAGCTGTTTTATTTGTAGATGAGATTCATCGCTTTAATAAAGCTCAGCAAGATGCTTTTTTACCCTACGTGGAAAAGGGAACCATTGTTTTAATCGGGGCAACTGCAGAAAATCCCTCTTTTCATCTTAATACTGCTCTGCTTTCGCGGCTGCGGGTGTTATCGCTTCAGCCTTTAAATGAGAAATCTTTACATCATTTATTACAACGCTATGAAGCTCGAAAAAAAGTATTACCTCTTACCGACGAAGCCCGCCAGCTTTTAATTTTATCAGCTCAAGGGGATGGCCGTTTCCTCCTCAATCTAATTGAAAATCTCCAAGGTGTTAATGAAAATATTGTTTTAGATGCAGATACTTTACAAACATACTTACAGCAACGTACTGCTCGTTATGATAGGCAAGGCGATCAGCATTATCAGTTAATATCGGCTCTGCATAAAGCGGTAAGAGGCTCTGATCCTGACGCAGCTTTATACTGGCTGGCGCGCATGCTAGAGGGTAAGGAAGATCCTTTATTTTTAGCGCGCAGAATTATCAGAATGGCTAGTGAAGATATAGGATTAGCAGACCCGCAAGCTTTACCTTTATGTATCGCAGCACGCAATACTTATGAAATGTTAGGCTCTCCTGAAGGAGAGCTAGCTTTAGCTCAAGCTGTCGTTTATCTTGCTCTAGCCCCAAAAAGCAATGCTCTTTACAAAGCTTATGAAGAAGCCAAGCAATTAGCTGCGCAAACAACTCACATGGCCCCCTCTCCCATTATTCTTAATGCATCGACTCCTCTAATGAAACAAATGGGATATGGAAAAGATTATATGTATGATCACGAGCTAGAACATGCTTTCTCAGGACAAAATTATTTTCCAAAAGAATTACCGCCTAGGAAATTTTACCATCCTGTGGAGCGAGGTTTTGAACGTGAAATGAAAAAGAGGCAAAGCTATTTCGACAAGCTAAGAATTATTAAAAAAAACAAATAATCCTTTTATAATAAAGCATCTAGGATAGCAAAGAAGTTATATACTTTTTGAGCAGTCTTTCATGCAAACTTATACGCCATGAAAATCATGCTTTTGGACAAAAAGCCAACTTTGCAAGGTTAAATTTTTTAGGATCCACAGACTTAGCTTCTTTAAAGAGCATGGCTTATGAAAACAAAGGATTGTCTCTAACTTTTCTATTTATGGTTAAGGCAATAAGGCTTTAAAATTTTTAGACGGTTTTTCTTCCTTCCTAAAGGTTGTCCTTTCTAAACGAAAATAAAACTTCTACTCTTTACCGAGTGAATAAAAAAATAAGAGGAGATTAGTATTTTTCTCCTCTTATAAAAGTTAATTCTTCTCTCCTAAAGTGGCTGAATTTTCAGCTTTGCTTTCGCCTTTAGAGTCTTCGGATGAAACTTTTTGCATGCACATAGCAAAACGTTTAGCTTTTTGTTGTTGAATATCATTCAGCATATCGGTGATTTGCTTTCCATCCTTTATTCCGTGGGCTTTCATGGTCAAAGCAAATAAATCTGTCAAAGTTTCTCTAAACAACCTGACGGCAGCTTGGCGCTGTTGAGGGTCTTTAAGAGGGTTTGGATCTAATTTAGCTGCTTTTTCCTCCACGGTTTTGATGACCTGCTTATCTTTCTGAGCAAGTTCACTAGCTATTGCCTCCCACTTATCTTGAGGAACGTTATACTTTTTTAAAGTCTCTAGCACAAATACTTTAGGAAAATAGGAAATAAGTAATTCCTTAGAGCATTCATCATTCAACCCAACAGGAGTACTGGGCGGCGTTTGTAAAGGAGCATTTTGTGCAAAAGCATGAGTAGAAAGTAGAGCACCCACTCCTAAGAATGGCGCTATCCAGGTCTTGAGGACCGATTTATACATATTTCCTCCTAAAAAGGTTCTTGTAATCAACAATTTTTCCAAAGTTGTAAATCCACGTTACAATATACTATTATTTTTTTGCACTCTTTTGCTTTTCTAAAGCTTTTTTTTCTAGAAAGCAAGGATTCCTTTAGTGAAAATACTCTTACCGTAAATTTTCCTAAATTTTCTAAAGCTTTGGCTTTTATGCTTTAAAAAAGCTATCTTGGGGCTAAAAACTTAACTTCCCCCACAGTCCTCTCTCTGAGGCAAAGCCTAGTTTTTATGGTAGAAGATTACATAATAAAATTGCTCACCCCTCTATTTTAAGCTACAAAAAAGATATTTATCTTAAAAAAAACTTCCCTTAAATTTTTTCTCCTTCACTCTTTATCTTTTGATTCGTAGCTAGTTCACCTCCTCCCTCTTTCATAAAAAGAGCTAAATTTCACTAAAATCAACTTCAAAAAACATTTAGCTTATAGAGAAGCTAGGCAAACTTACTCATATTATTTATTCAAGTCTCATTCTTTCAAAAAGGCTAGAGTAAAGTAGAAAAGAAGAACATTCTAGGGAATTTCCTATTTATTTAATCTAATTCATAAAAGAGTGATGGCTTTTAAACCTCACTAGAAAAATAGAAGCAAAAGTTGGATTAAATGTAAAAATGGGTTATGCTAACCCCCTCCTATATAAGCATAAAAGACATGAAAAATGCTTTAAGCAATTTTTCTTTCTTTGCTTATAATAGTTGTAAAGTTTTCTTTACCTGCACCTTAAAGCCTAGCTCCTAATATTTTGATTGGAATTATAGAACAAGACGGTTAAATTCTCGCTATGATCATCAATGGAAAAAAAATTGCTCAAGAAATTGAGGAAGAGATAAAAGCTACTCTTTTAAATATGCATGGCCGTCCGCCATGCTTAGCTGTTATTATTGTTGGCGACCATCCAGCCTCTCAAATTTACGTGCAACGGAAAACCCAAGCTTGCAAAAATGTAGGAATTTTATCCTTAAAAATCCATCTACCTTCCTCCTTATCAGAAAAAGAGCTCCTCGACAAGATCCATGCTCTTAATTTAAATTCCACAGTAGATGGCATCCTTGTGCAATTACCTTTGCCGCCTCACATTAACCCATCGCTTGTTAATTTAGCCATCTTACCAGAAAAAGATGTCGATGGATTTCATCCTTTTAACGTAGGCAAAATGTTAATGGGAGAAACGGATGGATTTTTTCCCTGCACGCCGCTAGGCATTCGTGCCCTTCTAGCCAGATCCCAGATAGAAGTAGCTGGCCGCCACGTGTTAATTGCTGGCCGCAGCAATATTGTAGGGAAGCCTATGGCCGCTATGTTAATGCAAAATAACCCTGAAGGCAATGCCACTGTTACCATCGCCCATAGTAAGACTAAAAAGATAGATAGCTTAACCTCTCAAGCTGACATTATTATCTTAGCGATGGGACAACCTTTATTTCTTAAAGCAGATATGATTAAAGAAGGGGTAACAGTGATTGATGTAGGAATAAATAAAATTAACGATTTAAGTCGTCCTGCTGGATATAGACTGGTGGGTGATGCAGACTTTGATCACATTAAAGACAAGTGTGCCTATATTACTCCTGTACCAGGAGGAGTAGGTCCTATGACAATTGCTATGTTATTAAGCAATACTCTTAAGAGCTACTCTAAGCGATTGGATTTGAACCTTCAAAAGGCTCAATAAATACTTAAGATGAAGATGGAATTGTGGTGTTATACAAAGGATAAGTTAAAGAAATATTATACATTTAGCTATTTTTTTATCCTGCTTTTCTTGCTTTATTCTTGCTCAAATTCCACCCATGAAAAATTGACCCTCTTTTCCGGGAATGAGATGACGATTAACTATCGTATTCTCATTGGTCATCCGTTGAGCGCCTCAGAAAAAGCCCTTGTTTCTAAAATTATCCGAGACACTTTCGAAGAGGTAAACCATATTTATAATAAATGGAATCCTTTCTCCGAGCTTTCTTGCCTTAATCAATTAAAAGCAGGGACGGTAGTATCCATTTCTACCGAGCTTGAGCAATTATTAAATTTGACAGACAAGATAGTTTTATTATCGGAAGGACGCTTCGACCCTACCATAGAACCTCTGCAAGCTCTGTGGAAAAAACATCTCGAGCAAGGACAAATTCCTTCTGAAGGCGCCATCTTGTCTGTTGCTGCTACAATAGGGTGGAATAAAATTCATTTTGGCCAAGGAAAATTTCATAAAGATTTAGACGATATTCAACTAGACCTTGGAGGAATCGCTAAAGGCTATTGCGTAGATTTACTTACTGATAGGCTTTATGAAGCAGGCTATACGAATCTATTTGTGGAATGGGGGGGAGAAATAAAGACCATGGGTGAGCATCCTCAGGGTAGACCTTGGAATATTTTTATTAGCCGTTTGGGAAATATTAATCCAGAAAACGCTATCGCTAAGATAAATTTACGCAATCAAGCTATTGCTACAAGTGGGGATTATTTTCAAAGCTGGGCGATAAAAGCTAAGAAAGGCGACAATGCTTATCACACTACTACCTATTTTCATATTCTTGACCCTGTTAATCTTACACCTCTTATTATAACGAGGGAAAATGTGGCTAGCGCAAGTGTTTTAGCCCCTTCGTGCGCACTAGCTGATGGATTAGCTACTACAGCCCTTATGTTTCGTTCTAAAGAAGAGGCTCATCGATGGGCAGATAAAATTACCCACGATTATCCAGAGATTGCGTTTTGGATTGTTTCCCGAGAAGATCTCAATGAATAGATTCTTTTTCAAGTTCCTTGACTAACAAGCAATATCCTTCCGCAAAATGCCGTTTAAATCTTTCAGGGCAATTATAGAAATGGCTCCTTAAACGATGCGCGTAAACCTCAAAAGGGTCGGCATGATGTACCTCTCTTTTTAAGAGAGTCTCTGTCATTAACTCTGCAAATTCTATCATCAAATCCTGCGAGGAAAGAGGAAATTCTTCTGTGGTCACTTAAGTTTACACTTTTGTTAAAATTTTAATTAGTCCCTGCCCCCCCCCTGTCGGGGTAGATAGTTCAACAAAAAGGATTATACAAAAAACATTTAATAAATCAATTTTTTTGCCAGGCTTAAACACTCGCATTCCCCAAAGCCTAGCCAAATAAAAGGGTTGTCAATAATAACATTTTAAAATACAATGTTTTCAACAATTGAATTGAAATATTCCTCTGCTTTTGTAAACCTTCTTCACTAACTTTGATCGCTAACGAGCTTTCCAGCAAGAAACAATAAATCCTTTAAAGAAAGCCTATGCCCACTTTTACTACTCGAAAAAATAAAATAGTTTTAACGGATTATAACTATCGTAGAGACATTGAAAATCGTCTCTTTATGGCAGAGTTATCGATTTTGGAAGTTGATGTCTTGCAAGAAATTATTAATGGTTCGTTGAAAACCACCCTCACTACTCTTGCAGATAATTTGGAGATCGCTCCCTCTAAACTTCGCCCTATTTTAGATAAATTAGCCAAAAGCGGCCTTTTTCAAATTCAAGGAGATGGGGTGCTCGTTGATAAAGAGATGCGTAAGTATTACGAGGCGCATATTATCAAATTCGATGATGACTTTCGTCCTGACATGGAGTATTTACAAGGATTATTAAGTAAAGCACCCATTCATGCCCTTCCCTCCTGGTATGCCATCCCCCGTAGCTCAGACAATATCTTTAACTCTATTATAGAAAAGTTTTTGTTCACCCCAAAAATTTATGAACGTTATTTACAAGATCTCGTTTTCGATAACCCTATCCTAAGCTCGATTGCAAAACAAGTATTTGCAGCTCCCGATTATAAAATTAGTGCAGGCGCACTTATAGAAAAATTTGGCCTTACTAGAGAGCAATTTGAAGAGTATATGCTTTTCTTAGAGTTTAGCCTAGTTTGCTGCCTTCGCTATGTTAAGACTCAGGATGTTTGGGAAGAGGTCGTTACCCCTTTTCATGAATGGCATGAGTTCTTATTATTCGTTCAAAATACTAATCCAGTAGCTATTCAAGATGCTACCCCTATTACCGCTGTCTATGAAAAAGAGTTTGGATTTTTAAATGAATTGAATGCTTTTGTAAAAAAATTGCTAAAAAAAAGTATTTCTCTTACCCAGGCTCCTAAAGATTTGTTAGAAATAGCCCTTTTATTGGAAATTGCCAAACAAGAAAAGCAAAAAATTGTGGCATCAGCTTATACGGAAGACTGGCTTAAGAAAACTCGCGCAGACCAAGCCATCATCCTCTATCGACAGTCACTGAATCGCTTGATCGCTAATGAGCAGTTTACATCTTTTTCTGAAAAAGATTTACGCGAAGTCGAAAAAAGTCTTAAAAATTTTGCTCATGGAAAGTGGGTTTACTTCGAGGATTACATCAAAGGTTGTTTGGCTGCCGTAGGAAGTGTTTTACCTACTTCTTTGGTTAATAGAGGTAAAAGATGGAAATATAGCACTCCTAATTACAACGAAGAGGAAAAGCAATTTATAAAACTTATCACCTGCGAATATCTCATGCAAGCAGGCATGGTGGCTACGGGCTATCACCAGGATAAACTATGTCTTTGCTTAACCCCTTTTGGTCGTCTCTCTTTAGGTTAGCAGGCAATACGAATGATAAACCTCTTACTTAAAGTTCTTCGGTGGAGGTTATAAAAACTTGCCCTAAAGTTTTTAAGTGGATCAAAAGTTTTTGCCGGCGTGTAGTATCTAAGCTAACCCCTACATCGTCAATCAACATTAAAGGCAGTTCTTGGCTTAATTCCCGTAGCCGCTGCCATTCCGCTAATCGAAGAGCCATGACGCAACTACGCTGTTGCCCTTCACTTGCAAACAAACGCACTTCACGATCGCCTATCTTTATTAACAAATCATCACGATGGGGGCCATACAAAGTCATCCCCACTTCTTTTTCGCGTACACGAAGCTTATCCCATTGCTGCAGATAATGTTGACGCAAAAGCTGCATATCCTTTATTTGGCGGCTACTATTTTTATATTCCAAACTCAAAGGCGCAGTCTCTGCGGTTAACATTCCGTATAACCCATTTCCCCATTTTTGTAGATCTGCAATCGTTTGCTCTCTTTGCAGGGTCACATAAGCTGCGGCTCCTGCCATCTCTTGCTCCCAAGTTTGGATAGCAAGCATTTCGTTTTTCTTTAATAAAACATTACGTTGCCTCATAGCGCCTATATAGCGCGTCAAATAATGTACATATAAAGGATCTATCTGGGCAATCTGCAGATCGAGAAAATGCCGCCGCAATAAAGGAGAACCTTTTATTAAAGAAGTACTGTCAGGAGTTAAGACGACTCCTTGTAAAATGCCTAATAGGTTAGCTACTGACGAAAAAGCTGTACTATTATGTATAATTTTTCGCTCACTGCCATCATAAAGAATTTTGAGTGTTTGCGCTATGCCTTGCTTAATGAAGCATGCTTCAATATGAAAATACTTTTGCCCATATTGAATCATATCGGAAATTTGCTGCGTACGGAAAGATCGGCCATTTATTAACAGCTGGATCGCCTCTAAAATAGTTGTTTTACCATAAGCATTAGGGCCTACAATCGTATTAATTGCGGGGGTAAAGTCAAAAGTGGCCTCCTCATAACGACGGAAATAGCGTAAATATAGCTTTTGAAGAAAAAGACCACTACTCAACTTTATAACCTCTTATTTTAGCTAATCTTCACTCAAGCGCATAGGCATTAACACAAACAGCGAGCTTTGTTCTGATTCTTTCTCCTCTTCATTTTGGTCATAATTAAAGTCACTAATCAAGCCAGGATTATAAGGATCAGTAATTCCCAGGGAAATAGTTTCATTTTTACTATGACGCAAAATATCTAAAAAGAAATGAGGGTTAAAAGCAATTTCTAACTTCTCCCCTTTATAATTAACCGGCATACTTACTTTACCTTCTCCTATTTCCATCGTGTTTGCTGTCAATTTCAACTCACCTTCGTCGAAAGTAAAACGAACGGAGTGATTATTTTCTGCAGCAAATAGAGAAATTTGGCGCAATAAAGTCATCAATTCTTCACGGTGGAGATTGACGGTTATCCCAGTTTGAGAAGGGATGACACGGTTAACATCAGGATACTCTCCTGCTAATAGTTTACTAATAATAGTCGTATTAGAAGCTTTGATAGCAATTTTGTCCTGCATTAAAAACACTATAGCTTCGCCCTCTTCTTCCAGATTTTTAAGAATTTCCTCTACCGCCTTAAGAGGAATCACGTAAGTACCTTGGAAAGATGGATCAATATTAAGGGTAGTTTGGGATTTTGCTAGACGCTTTCCATCCGTTCCAATAAAGGAAGCTGTTCCTCCCTGTACTTGCAAACATACTCCTGTGAGCACATAGCGATTGTCTTCACGAGAAACTGCAAAAGCTGTACGATAAAGCATGTCTTTCAAAATTTTTTGTTTAATTTTGAAATGCACGGCATCTGTCACATTAGGTAAGGCGGGAAACTCATTTTTGTTCATTCCATTTAACTTAAAGCGCGAAGTTTGAGCATTAATTTCAGTGATTTCATTTTCTGAAGTAGTAATTTCCACATTCATCGCTGTCAACTCACGTATTAACTGAGCCAAGCGCTTAGCAGGCAATGTTGTAGATCCCTCCTCAAGAATTTTTGCTTCAGTAAAGCAGCGGACGCCTACTGTTAAATCTGTAGCTGTAATAATGAGCTCATTATTAATAGCTTCGATCAAAAAGTTAGAAAGAATAGGAATAGTAGATTTTTGAGCAACCGCATTAAGACACTTATTAATTAAATAATTAAGCTCTTGTGTGGCTATGACGAATTTCATAGATAATTCCTTAAGCTAAATAAAAGAGAGACTCAAGATAAGTGACCATAAGCTCTTTGTCAAGCAATAAACATAGATGCTTTATGTGTTTATGCTTGCCTATCTAAAAAAATGCGAAAACCAAAGAATTTATAGATTGGAAAGGTTATAAAGGCCTTAAGAGATATTGACTCTGCAATCTCTCTTGCTTCGTTTATGCGCCTTCATTTAATATATTTGCATATGAATAATAAATCTTCTGATCTCGTATCTAATAAACGCGCTTTCCACCATTTCGAAATTCTCGAAACTTTTGAAGCAGGTATTGCCTTAGAAGGCACAGAAATCAAATCGCTAAGAGACAATGGGGGTAGCTTGCAAGAATCTTATATCAAAGTGATTAACAGGGAAGCATGGCTTATTGGGTCCCATATTGCACCTTATAAGTATGGCAATATTCACAATCATCTGGAGACTCGTGACCGCAAGCTTCTTTTACACAAAAGGGAGATCTTTAAACTACGCGAAAGCGTGCAGGAAAAAGGTTTAACGATTGTAGCTCTTGCCCTTTATTTAAAAGAGGGAAGAGTGAAAGTAAAAATTGCTATTGCTAAAGGAAAAAAGTCTGCTGATAAACGAGAAGCCATTAAAGAAAGAGACGAAAAACGCTATATGCAAAAAATGCTGAAGAGCCGTTAATTCCCTAAGGCTTACGGAAAGCTTTCTTTAAATTTTTATATATAATTAAATGCTTAGACTGAAAATTATTTCTATTGGTAAAACAAAAGAAGAATGGCTCAATGACGCCATCCAAAAATATGTTAAACGTCTATCCCCTGTCTTAAACTTTGAATTCGTAGAAGCTAAAAATAATGCACAGCTTCAAGAGCTCATTTCAAAAGAAAAGAGGGTGATCTGTTTAGATGCGGCAGGCCAACTTTTAGATAGCGAAAAATTTTCTAGCTTTCTGCAGGTTCAATTTATAGAAGGCGGCTCGCGCTTGACACTAGTTATTGGAGGAGCAAGTGGATTGCCTGAGAACATCAAACTTTCCTACCCTTGCCTTAGCCTCTCCCCTTTAACGATGACTCATCAAATCATTAGATTAGTACTCATAGAACAAGTCTATCGAGCTTTTGAAATTGCTAAAGGCACTCCTTACCATAAATAAGCTAAGCTTTTCTCCATCCACTCGTTATGCTAACCACAATAAAGGAACGCCTTTTGCTTTTATTGCCCGTAAGCTCTCTATTAACTTCGATCCTCTAAAGGCTTTGTAAAAGCAAGCCTAAAATAGATCATGGCGCCATTAATAAGAGCAGAGCCAATGGCTACATCGATTAAGCCGCGAATGTCTGCAGGTATGCCTAAATATTTCATAGAGAAACCAAGTCCCATCATCCCCGCTAAAAGAATATAATATTTGGAATCATATATATTCTGTAAATAGGTAGGATTAGGCAAAGTATAAATCCTTTCTACCCCTTTAACGGCCGCTTTACCCAACACATAACGTCCTTTGGAATAACCTATAATCAATCCTACTGCAATCAGAAACACCATAGTATTTTCTGCATTTGAGAAAACAGAAGAAAAAAGATTAAGCAAAGGATAATTATTTTTTTCTAGAAAACGCATATCTTGGACCGCGTGAAGTAAAAAATTTAGCCCCAAGGAAAGTAAAAAGCTTCCAACCGCTAACCAGATAACCCCTGAAAAAATAATTAATGTTTTGTGGCTCAATTTTAACATATTTTCCTCTCCTACATGATAATCATAAAAAAGAAATTTAACCTATTGAGAGATATAAGATAAAGAAAAAAGGAAGGGTTAAATGATAGACAAATAAAGGCCATTTTTTTATATCTTTTCTAAATTTGAGAAAAAAAGCTCTGAAGTTATACATACTCATTATCTAGTAAGAGGTGCTAAATTTCAAAATTCATTAGGCAGGAAAGTGAGATAAGCCTTTTTACTCATTTGATTGGCCTCCTATGTGAAGTTGCTTCACCCTTATTTTTTAGGGTATATATTCCTGTCACCTGGCAAGCTATCGGCTATCTTAAAATTAAAGCTGTGAGGAAGGAGACCAATGAAGCTGCTGAAGCTATTAGAGAGTGCATTAAAACGCAAGTATGGATGTTAAAATATAGTCCCTCAGAAGGTTTGATGGCTTGTAAGCTTCTTTCACATAGAATTGCAGCAAGCTTTATCTCAGATGTTGACTTACCTTCTTTTGAAAAGGGATATATTTTTTTACTGGATAAATTACAAGGTAGCTAAGATGATTCGTGGCATTGGTATTGACATTATTGAAGTGGCTCGTATTGAGGCAAACATACATAAGTATGGCCAAAAGTTTCTTGATAAGGTTTTCACCGAAGAAGAGCAAAAGTATTGCCAATCCTTTCGGCAATCGAGTAAAAATTTTGCAGGTAGATTTGCTGCTAAGGAGGCGGTTGTAAAAGCTTTAGGCACGGGCTTAACCGGAGGCCTGAGTTGGACAGATCTCTCTATCCTTAATAATGAACAGGGTAAACCCTATCTTGCTCTTACAGACACCTTTAAGAAACATTTCAAAAACCCTCTTATTCATATATCCATTAGCCATTGTCAAGAATACGCGACTGCCACAGCTATTTGGGAAGAATAAATCTATAAAAAGGGACTATGTTTGCCGTCCTATCGTCTAGCCTATACATCCAACAAAACACGCTGCATAAAATCAAAATTAACTTCTTAATTCTCTAGGAGGCATCTGTTATAAAAAGAGGTTAAAATAGTAAGCGTTTGGTAGAAGACAGAAAATGCTAAGGCGATGCTAAGGTTAAAACAGGTAAATTGAATGGTTATCGCAAAACTTACCGAAATTCCTATAAAGCTGCAGCTTAAAAAAATTGCCTACCTTATTGGTTATACCTATTTAATGGCCTATTTCCAATATTTTCTTGCATGTTTTATTTCTTTCATATACTTTTTAGAAATTATCAAAAACATGCGTGACACTTAAAAAGGCCATACAATGAATCCTAGCTCTTCTATCAGCATTGAACATTTACCTAATGAAATACTAGTCAATATTTTAAAGATTTATGCTAGACCTTCCTTATTTAGTGTTTGTTGTACACGATGGCGACATCTTATGGCTACGGAAGTCATGCCTGATCTTTATAAGCAAATAGGTAAGATGCATGCTCCTGATAGAGATGTTAACGAGCAGGCTCTTATTTTAGATAAGATTTACATGCTAGAAAATGAGCCTTCTGCGGTAGAAAAGGTAAAAGCAATCTTTAAGCAAACCTTTACTCTAGTTAAGTCTCTTTCACCTCTAGAATTTAATGATGATTCTAAGGAAAACATATATTTCACATCAGCTAATTACTCGTCTTATCTATTAAATATTAATCGCTTCTTAATGTGGAAAAAATTACCCGGTGGAGAGGAATACTTAGACCAAGAAGGAATCAAGAGTTTATCCTTAGCAAAAAAAGGAGAGCTTTTTAGAAGTTGGATTGAAAGCCACAGCAAAGATATGACGAGCTTACAA
Source organism: Neochlamydia sp. TUME1 (assembly GCF_000813645.1). Taxonomy (NCBI): domain Bacteria; kingdom Pseudomonadati; phylum Chlamydiota; class Chlamydiia; order Parachlamydiales; family Parachlamydiaceae; genus Neochlamydia; species Neochlamydia sp. TUME1. The sequence goes on from NZ_JRXI01000118.1 coordinate 31,065, forward strand.
TTAGAAGGAATCAGCTTAACCTTTTTACCTCCAGAGATAGGGCAGCTATCAAAACTGCAAGAGCTTGGATTAAGCAACAACCGACTTACCACTCTTCCGGTAGAGATAGGGCAATTATCGCATCTGCAAGCGCTTAACTTAATTAGCAATCAGCTCACATGCCTTCCGGCAGAGATAGGGCAAATGCTGCACCTGCAAACGCTTGGATTAGATCACAACCAGCTTACCAATCTTCCAGCAGAGATATGGCTGCTATCTCAGCTGCAAACGCTTGGATTAGATCACAACCAGCTTACCTCCATTCCTGCAAAGATAGGGCAGCTATCTCAGCTGCAAACGCTTTTTTTAAACAACAACCAGCTTACCTCCCTTCCTCCAGAGATAGGGCAGTTATCTCAGTTGAAAGAGCTTATCATAGGCAACAACCAACTTACCACCCTTCCTGTAGAGATAAGGCAGCTATTGCAACTGCAAGGGCTTAGCTTAAACAGTAACAAACTTAAGTCTCTTCCCGCAGAGGTATGGCATCTATCGCAGCTACAAAATCTTGGATTAAGCAACAACCAGCTCACCAACATTCCTGCAGAGATAAGGCAGCTATCACAGCTACAAAATCTTGGATTAAGCAACAACCAGCTCACCAACATTCCTGCAGAGATAAGGCAGCTATCACAGCTGCTAGAGCTGGGCTTAGATGGCAACAAACTTAAGTCTCTTCCCCCAGAGATATGGCATCTATCGCAGCTACAAAAGCTTGGCTTAGACGGCAACAAACTTAAGTCTCTTCCCGTAGAGATAGGGCAGCTATCACAGCTGCAAGAGCTTGACTTACATGGAAACCGGCTTACCACTCTTCCTATAGAGATAGGGCAGCTATCACAGCTGCAATGGCTTGACTTACATAGAAACCAGCTCTCCACTCTTCCTACAGAGATAGGACAGCTATCACAGCTGCAAGAGCTTGACTTACATGGAAACCGACTAGCCACCCTTCCTACAGAGATAGGGCACCTATCACAGTTGCAATGGCTTGACTTACATAGAAACCAGCTCTCCACTCTTCCTACAGAGATAGGACAGCTATCACAGCTGCAAGAGTTTGACTTACATAGAAACCAGCTCGCCGCTATTCCTGCGGACATAGGGCAATTATCCCAGCTCAATAAACTTTACTTAGACCGCAACCAGCTTACCTCTCTTCCGGCAGAAATATGGCAGCTATCACAACTACAAGAGCTTGACTTACATGGAAACCGACTAGACACCCTTCCCGCAGAGATAGGACAGCTATCACAACTACAAGAGCTTGACTTACATGGAAACCGACTAGACACCCTTCCCGCAGAGATAGGACAGCTATCACAGCTACAAGAGCTTTACTTAAGCAACAACCAGCTTACCTTCCTTCCAGCAGAGATAGGGCAGCTATTGCAGTTGCAAAAACTTGAATTAGATCACAACCGACTCACCACCCTTCCTGCAGAGATAGGGCTACTGTCTCAGCTGCAAGGGCTTCAACTGAAGGAGAATCCGCTAGGAAGCATCCCAGATGAAGTAAGGCGGCGTTTTTGCCTTTAGCTGAAAAAGTTTGTTCCTTCATCACCCAATAAGCTAAAGAAACGTATTGATATTCTTAGAAGGTTTTAAGGATACAAACAAACCTTCCGGCCTATCAAGAGACATTAACATCGAAAGTTTTCTTTATTAAAGATTCTTTATCAGCCTATTACATTTCTCTATTTTTAAATTTAAAGGCTAAGAATCTGTCTCTAAAATTTTCTTGTACATTCTGTTTTATTCATGTATGTTTTGCTCTAAAAAACTCATAAAACTTGTCTGACACTTAAAGAGACCCCATAATGAACCCTAGCTCTTCTATCACCATTGAACATTTACCTAATGAAATACTAACCCCTATTTTAAAGGCCTGCGCTAGCCCTTCCTTATTTAGCGTGTGTGGAAGATGGTACCATCTCCTAGCTAATGAAGTCATGCCTTCTCTTTATAAGCAAATAGGCAAAGTGCATGTTCCTCAAGGAGATGTTAACGAGCAGGTTCTTGCTTTAGATAGAATCTATAAGCTAGAAGAAGAGCTTTCTAAAAAAGCAAAGGTAAATGCAATCTTTAGGCAAATCTTTACTTTAGCCCGCTCGCTTTCACCTTTAGAGTTTAAAGAAGGACTTAAGGAAAATAGATATTTCACATTGGCTAATTACTCCTCTTATCTATTAAATATTAATCGCCTCTTAATGTGGAAAAAATTACCCCGTGGAGAGAAATACTTAAATCGAGAAACAATTAAGTACTTACCTTTAGAAAAAAAAGGAGGGCTTTTTAGTAATTGGATTAAAAGGCATGGCAAAAAACTTACGAAGCTAGACTTACAAGGAATTGGCTTAACCTTTTTACCTCCAGAGGTAGGGCAATTATCAAACCTGAGGGATCTGGAGTTAAGCGACAACCAGCTCACCACTCTTCCGGCAGAGATAGGGCAGCTATTGCAGTTACAAAAGATTATCTTAAGCAGCAACTAGCTTACCTCCCTTCCGACAGAGATAGGACAGCTCTCTCAGCTGCGGCGGCTTGACTTAAACAACAACAAACTTACTTTCCTTCCTTCAGAGATAGGACGACTCTTGCAGCTGCAATGCCTTAGCTTAGATCACAACCAGTTTTCCTCTCTTCCGGTAGATATATGGCAGCTATCTCAGCTACAAGAGCTTGGCTTAAGCAGCAACCGACTCACCACACTTCCAGTAGAGATAAGGCATCTGTCTCAGCTGCAAGTGCTTGATTTAAGTAGCAACCAGCTTACCTCTCTTCCGGTAGATATATGGCAGCTCTCTCAGCTACAAGTGCTTAATTTAAGCAACAACAAACTTACCTCCCTTCCTACAGAGATATGGTATCTATCACAGCTACGAGCGCTTGGCTTAAACAACAACCAGCTCACCACCCTTCCTGCAGGGATAGGGCTACTGTCTCAGCTGAAAAAACTTTACTTAAAGGATAACCAGCTTACCTCCCTTCCGGTAGAAATAGGGCAGCTATTGCAACTGCAAGATCTCGACTTAAAAAGCAACCAGTTTACCAATCTTCCTGCAGAGATATGGCAGCTCTCTCAGCTGCAATACCTTTACTTAGACGGCAACCAACTTACCACTCTTCCTTCAGAGATATGTCAGCTATCGCAGCTAAAAGAGCTTGGCTTAAACAACAACCAGCTTACCTCCCTTCCGAGAGAGATAAGGCAGCTCTCTCAGCTGCAAGCGCTTGATTTAAGCAGCAACCAGCTTACCTCCCTTCCAACAAAGATAGGGCAGCTCTCTCAGCTGCGACAGCTTGGCTTAAACAACAACCAACTTACTACTCTTCCGAGAGAGATAAGGCAGCTCTCTCAGCTACAAGGGCTTGGTTTAAGTAGCAACCAGCTTACCTCTCTTCCGGCAGAAATAAGGCGTCTCTCTCAGCTGCAAGTACTTATTTTAAACAACAACAAACTTAACTCCCTTCCAACAAAGATAGGGCAGCTCTCTCAGCTGCGACAGCTTGACTTAAACAATAACCAGCTTACCTCCCTTCCGACAAAGATAGGCCAGTTCTCTCAGCTGCAAGTACTTGATTTAAGCAACAACAAACTTACCTCCCTTCCGACAAAGATATGTCAGCTATCACAGCTAAAAGAGCTTTACTTAGAACACAACCAACTCACCAATCTTCCTAAAGAGATAGGGCAGCTATCACGGCTACAAGAGCTTTACTTAAGCAACAACAAACTTACCTTCCTTCCGACAAAGATGGGGCAACTATCCCAGTTGCGAAAGCTTGGATTAAATCAAAACCAGTTTACCTTCCTTCCAGTAGAGATAGGGCAGCTATCTCAGCTAAAAGAGCTTGGCTTAAACAACAACCAGCTCACCACCCTTCCTACAGAGATAGGGCAGCTCTCTCAGCTACAAGTGCTTGGTTTAAGTAGCAACCAGCTCACCACTGTTCCGGCAGAGATAGGGCAGCTATCTCAGCTGCAAGTACTTAATTTAAATAACAACAAACTTACCAACCTTCCTAAAGAGATAATGCAGCTCTCTCAGCTGCAAAGGCTTATCTTAGGCAGCAACCAATTCACCAATCTTCCTAAAGAGATAGGGCAGCTATCTCAGCTACAAGAGCTTGGCTTAAACAACAACCAGCTCACCACCCTTCCTGCAGGGATAGGGCTACTGTCTCAGCTGAAAAAACTTTACTTAAAGGATAACCAACTTACCTCCCTTCCGGTAGAAATAGGGCAGCTATTGCAACTGCAAGATCTCAACTTAAAAAGCAACCAGTTTACCTCTCTTCCAGCAGAAATAGGTCAGCTCTCTCAGCTGCAAGTACTTAACTTAAACAACAACAAACTTACCAACCTTCCTACAGAGATAGGGCACCTCTCTCAGCTGCAAGGGCTTGGCTTAGACCACAATCAGCTCACCAATCTTCCGGTAGAGATAAGGCAGCTATCTCAGCTAAAAGAACTTGGCTTAAACAACAACCAGCTCACCACCCTTCCTATAGAGATAGAGCAGCTTTCTCAGCTACAAGTGCTTGGTTTAAGTAGCAACCAACTTACCTCTCTTCCGGTAGAGATATGGCAGCTGTCTCAGCTGCAAGTACTTAACTTAAACAACAATCAGCTCACCACTGTTCTGGGAGAGATAGGGCAGCTCTCTCAGCTGCAAGGGCTTGGATTAAATCAAAATCAGCTTACCTTCCTTCCAGCAGAAATAGGGCAGCTATCACAGCTACAAGAGCTTGCCTTAAGCAACAACCAGCTTAACACTCTTCCTGCAGAGATAGGGCATTTATTCCAGCTCAGTAAACTTTACTTAGACAGCAACCAGCTTATCTTTCTTCCGGCA
>NZ_JRXI01000119.1:0-11299 GCF_000813645.1 Neochlamydia sp. TUME1
AATAAACTTTACTTAGACAGCAACCAGCTTACCTTTCTTCCGGCAGAGATATGGCAGCTATTGCAACTACAAGAGCTTTACTTAAGCAACAACCAGCTCACCACTCTTCCTACCGAGATAGGGCAGCTATTGCAACTACAAGAGCTTTACTTAAGCAACAACCAGCTTACCACCCTTCCAACACAGATAGAGCAGCTATCACAGCTACAAGAGCTTGGCTTGAATCACAACCAGCTCACCATCCTTCCGGCAGAGATAGGGCAGTTATCAAAGCTGCAAAGACTTGGATTAAGCAACAACCAACTTGCCTCTCTTCCTTTAGAAATAGAGCAGCTATCTCAGCTGCAAACGCTTGATTTAAGTAGTAACAAGCTTACCTCTCTTCCGGTAGAGATAAGGCAGCTATCACAGCTAAAAGAGCTTGGCTTAAACAACAACCAGCTTACCAGCCTTCCTACAGAGATAGGGCAGCTACCACAACTACAAGGCCTTGGATTAAACAACAATCAACTCACCACTGTTCCGGCAGAGATAGGGCAGCTATCAAAGCTGCAAAGACTTGGATTAAGCAACAACCAAATCACCATCCTTCCGGCAGAGATAGGGCAGTTATCAAAGCTGCAAAGACTTGGATTAAGCAACAACCAACTTGCCTCTCTTCCTTTAGAAATAGAGCAGCTATCGCACCTGCAATGGTTTGGATTAGATCACAACCAACTTACCTTCCTTCCCGTGGAGATAGGGCAGCTATTGCATCTGGAAGTGCTTGATTTAGATCACAACCAACTCACCACCCTTCCCGCAGAGATAGGGTTACTGTCTCAGCTGCAAGGGCTTCAACTGAAGGAGAATCCGCTAGGAAGCATCCCAGATGAAGTAAGGCGGCGTTTTTGCCTTTAGCTGAAAAAGTTCGTTCCTTCATCACCCAATAAGCCAAAGAAACGTATTGATATTCTTAGAAGGTTTTAAGAATATAAGTGGGCCTTCTGGCCTATCAAGAGACATTAACATCGAAAGTTTTCTTTACTAAAGATTCTTTATCAGCCTATTACATTTCTTTATTTTTAAATTTAAAGGCTAAGAATCTGTCTCTAAAATTTTCTTGTACATTCTGTTTTATTCATGTATTTTTGGCTCTAAAAAACTCATAAAACTTGTCTGGCATTTAAAGAGACCCCATAATGAACCCTAGCTCATCTATCAGCATTGAACATTTACCTAATGAAATACTAGTCCCTATTTTAAAGGCTTGTGCTAGCCCTTCCTTATTTAGCGTGTGTAGAAGATGGTACCATCTCCTAGCTAATCAAGTCATGCCTTCTCTTTATAAGCAAGTAGGTAAAGTGCATGTTCCTCAAGGAAATGTTAACGAGCAGGCTCTGACTTTAGATAGGATCTATAAGCTAGAAGAAGGGTTTTCTAAAACAGCAAAGGTAAATGCAATCTTTAAGCAAATCTTTACTTTAGCTCGCTCGCTTTCACCTTCAGAATTAGAATTTAAATGGATAACCGAGGAAAAAAGATATCTTACTCTGACTAATTATTCCTCTTATCTGGTGAATATTAATCGACTGTTAATGTGGAAAGAAATCCCTGGAGGAAAGGAATTCTTAGATCAAGAAGAAATCAAGTATTTGCCTTTAGCAAAAAAAGGAGAGCTTTTTAGAAGTTGGATTGAAAGCCACAGCAAAGATATTACGAGCTTACAATTAGAAGGAATCAGCTTAACCTTTTTACCTCCAGAGATAGGGCAGTTATCAAAACTGCAAGAGCTTGGATTAAGCAACAACCGACTCACCACCCTTCCGGTAGAGATAGAGCAATTATCGCAGTTGCAAGCGCTTAACTTAATAAACAACCAGCTTACCTATCTTCCTACAGAGATAGGGAAACTATTGCATCTGCAATTGCTTGGCTTAAACAACAACCAGCTTACTTCTCTTCCGGCTGAGATATGTCAGCTATCACAGCTACAAGCGCTTGGCTTAAACAACAACCAGCTTACCAGCCTTCCTATACAAATATGTCAGCTATCACAGCTACGAGCGCTTGGCTTAAACAACAACCAGCTTACCACCCTTCCTACAGAAATTGGGCAGCTATCGCATCTGCAGAACCTTTACTTAAACAACAACCAGCTTACCAATCTTCCTACACAAATATGTCAGCTATCACAGCTACAAGCGCTTGGCTTAAATAACAACCAACTTACCAACCTTCCTACACAAATATGTCAGCTATCACAGCTACAAGCGCTTGGCTTAAATAACAACGAGCTTACCAACCTTCCTACACAAATATGTCAGCTATCACAGCTACGAACGCTTGGCTTAAACAACAACCAGCTTACTAATCTTCTTGCAGCGATAGGGCAGCTATCACAGCTTCAGAACCTTTACTTAAACAACAACCAACTTATCTCTCTTCCTTCACAGATGGCGCACCTATCACAGCTACAAGAGCTTTACTTAAGCGACAACCAGCTTGCCTTACTTCCCGTGGAGATAGGGCAGTTATCGCAATTGCAATGGCTTGGCCTAGATCACAACCAGCTTACTAATCTTCCTACAGCGATAGGGCAGCTATCACAGCTGCAAATGCTTTACTTAAACAACAACGAACTTAACTCCCTTCCTCCACAGATAGCGCGCCTATCACAGCTACAAGAGCTTGACTTAAACAACAACCAGCTTACCAATCTTCCTGCAGCAATAGGGCAGCTATCACAGCTGCAATTGCTTGGCCTAGATCATAACCAGCTTACTAATCTTCCTACAGCGATAGGGCAGCTATCACAGCTGCAGAACCTTTACTTAAACAACAACCAACTTATCTCTCTTCCGGCAGAGATAGGTCAGCTATTGCAGCTACAAGAGCTTGGATTAAGCAACAACCGACTCACCACCGTTCGTGTAGAGATAGGTCAGCTATCACAGCTAAAAGCGCTTGATTTAAGCAACAACCAGCTCACCATCCTTCCGGCAGAGATAGGGCAGCTATCACAGCTACAAGAGCTTTACTTAAGCGACAACCAGCTTGCCTTACTTCCCGTGGAGATAGGGCAGTTATCGCAATTGCAATGGCTTGGCTTAAACAACAACCAGCTCACCACCCTTCCAGCAGAGATAGGGCTACTGTCTCAGCTGCAAGGGCTTCAACTGAAGGAGAATCCGCTAGAAAGCATCCCAGATGAAATAAGAGAGCGTTTTTGCCTTTAGCTGAAAAAGTTTGTTCCTTTATCACCTAATGTACTAAAGAAATAAATTGGTATGCTGCGTTGATGTTAAGGATATAGATAATTTTCTAATAGCATCCGAAGCGGAAAGGACTCATTCTGCTAAAAGTTTTGATTCTCTATAAAAAAAGAAAAAAGTTTGACTTCAAGCGCAACTATAGCACAGCTTAAGAAGCTAAAAGTTTAGAAAGAAGGAGCTTTATCTGTAAGCAACGAATAAGCTTTTAAAACATAGGCGGTCCCTTTGGGCCCAAAAGGATAAATATAGGAAATCGTCAACAAATTAACAGCTTTAGGAAAATTATGAGCATATACCCGACGTGCATAGTCAATACTCAACAAGCCAGAGTAAGCAAATTCATAACAATAGCGTAACCCTAAATCAATAGAACGATGATCGATACGGCCATACCCACCAAAGCTCCCGGCTGTTAGTTTTTGCTTGCCTAAACCCCATAAACAATTAATATACACACATATTCGATGAAGATAGGATCGATTCCATTCATATGCGGCATTTGCTACGACCCACGGCGTCCAACAATCGGCAGTTCCTATTCCTACAACCCCCCACCATCTGGAATACCAAGCCAAACCTTCAATATTTTGCTTGCCTATAGCAGCATGTAAAAAGGCTTCATTTCTCCCATGGTAAAAGAGACTAATATCCTTTACCGCTTTTTTCCAAGCTCTCTTAACGCTCAACCCCATGGATAGGCTAACAGGATCGCCAAGGTTATCATCCAGGAAAAGATAACGGGCGGTTAATGCGATATGAGTGCAGTTAAAAGAACATTTTTTTGTATCAGCAAACGCAGTTTCTAGCTGAAGGCAATAAGGATCATAGGCCACTAGCAGACTACCGTTAATCAATTGATCCTTGGAAGAATAATGCCCACTTACAGCATCTACAGAAGCGTAGGATTGAAAATGATAGGCAAGCTCTCCATGAACTTGTAAAGGGTTAGGATACCAGGGCTTAAACTCAACCCCTGAGAGTAGGCTAGGCAAGACAAGCAGCAAATAAGCGAGGCAATTTTTCATTAAGCGCCCAAGCCTCTGGCAGCAAGCTCACGCTCAGCTTCGATAGCTGCCATGCAGCCGGTCCCGGCAGCTGTAATAGCTTGCCTGTAAACATGATCTTGCGCATCGCCTGCCGCAAAGACAAGCTCATGACTTGTTTGAGTAGTTCCCGGTTTAACTGCAATATATCCATTGTCATGCAATTCAATTTGCCCTTGCAAAAATTTTGTATTAGGCGTGTGACCCACGGCAAAAAAAACTCCACCTGCTTCCTGGGTCGTAAGCTCAAAGGTTTTAAGGTTTTTAAGAGTTACGCTTTGCACTACATTTTCTCCAGTAACCTCTACAATTTCACTATCCCATAGGATTTCAATTTTTGGATGATTTAAAGCCCGTTCTTGCATAATCTTGGAAGCTCTAAGTTTATCACGTCGATGAACGAGGTAAACTTTACTTGCAAACTTTGTTAAGAAAGTAGCTTCTTCGACAGCGGAGTCCCCCCCTCCAATCACGTAAAGTTTTTTATCTCGAAAGATAGGCATCGCACCATCACAGACCGCGCAAGCTGTCACCCCTTTTTGCCAGAACTCTCCGTCTCTTGTCCCTGGGATGTCTAAACGATTAGCCGTTGCTCCTGTAGCTAGGATAACCGCATCTGCATAGTAAGCATGCTCCTTTCCATTAATAATTAAAGGTGCCTTACTAAAATCAACAGATTCCACGTCGTCCCTTAAAATATGTGTACCGAAACGCAAGGCTTGCTTACGAAAGGCTTCCATCAGCGCAGGTCCAGTTATCCCCTCAGGAAAGCCAGGAAAATTTTCTACCTCCGTCGTGGTCATCAGCTGACCCCCGGAAGGTCCTGAAAAAAAGCCTTCATAAAGTATAGGTTCTAAGTTAGCACGCGCTGCATAAATAGCTGCTGTATAGCCTGCCGGTCCGGATCCAATGATCACTAATTTTGCTTTTTTCATAGGGATAATCCTGGAAATAATAGGTAAATAGACGAAAATCATACTGTATAAAAAATAAAGGATAAAGAAAAAATCTACCTTTTAGGTCTTATTTCTAGCCCATTAGTTTTTATTTAAAAATCAGGCAGGAGAGCAAGAGAAGAAAAAGCCTTAGAGGCAAAAGGAAAATATTAATGCTCGATTGCCAAATAATCAGCAATTAATTTAGGATATAAACATTATAAAGTTAAATTATTCATTTCTTATAAAGCATTCTTAAAGAAGGAACAATTATGGGTTTTATTAGCCAAATTCAAGAATCTAATCAACCTGAAAGAGAACAAGCCTTGCAGATCCAAAACTCAAAAACTTCTTTAATTTATTTAAGTCCAGAGAGCAAAAGCACCGCACTGAAAGTAGCCAAATTTGTTGGCGCTACAGGCATATTAACTCTTGTGGCTTATTTAGCTCTTTGTCCTTCCTTGGATTCTGAAGGTAAATCCCTTGATTTTCCCTCTACTCTTTCTTTTTTAAATGATATAAAAGGATTTTTAGAATAAAATCTTTTTCTTAAGGATATAAGAATGACTAGCGGTTGGGAAACCCACCGATAAAAGAAAATTTTTCTATATATTTAGGCAATCCTTTTTTTTATCCGTATGTTTACTCGAGGGTGTTAGTCTCTTTTAGCCATCAATCCTACTTGTTGACACACAGAATAAACAATCGATGTAGCGACGCTCACTAGTGAAGCTTTTTTAACCAGCTCGTAGGTGGGATCCTGATCTTCTACCCATTCACAAGAAGCTGCGAGTGCATATAGGCTACCGACCAAACTAATACATGATAAAGAAATTTTTAACGTTTTATCCGCCGTATCTTTCCATGTGGAAATTGAAGGATTACGACGTAATAGAGGTTTTTCAATTTTTGCTTCACTGTAGATAGAAAGCAGATGTGTTCCAGCGTCCATAGTGCTTTGAGCACCATTCTTTATAAGAGGATGTGAGATTAACAGAGTACTTGCTTTCAAGATTCTAAGAGAAAGCACTGCAGCTTTTAAGTAGGCTTTAGAGAGCTGGTCGTCGATATCATCTTTCAATTCTTGGCTAGCTGCATTGGCGGGTGCCAAACTAATCAGTTGCCTGTTTTCAAAATAATTATTTTTTTTAATTTCCATTAAAAGCTTGATAAGTTGGTAGGCGTTCCATGCTGAGCTCCCTCCTGTAACTACCCCTATATCTTTTGCTTGCTTACCATAACTACTTATCTCTTTACTTAAAATCGTTACCAGTGCTTTTAAATTTAAAGGAATGGGTTGGTTAGTTTTAGCAGCCTGTTCGAATAATTTAAGCGCAGATTCAATTTCGGTTCCGCCACGCGGTGGAGAAATAGATTCTAGGCTGGCTAGCTCATTAATTTTCTCTGTGAGCTCAATTTTACTACCTTCATTGATAGAAGACATTTTACTCTCCTTTTGAGGTCATTAATAAGCTTAGATCTCAAGTCTCTCATATCTTGTGAGAACTTGTTCCATTGTAAGACGATCTTGAGTGTTAGTAAGAGTCATACTTTTCAAAAGATCTCCAAGAGCAGTGAGCTTTTTCTCATCGGCCAGCTCTTTTTCTTTCATCTTTGCAATCAGAGCATCGATATAGCCATGGACCTCATGTTGGGCTGCAGCAGATGCACTCTTTGAAGGTTTACTAAGGAGACGCCCTAAAAGCTTTACTTTAGCTTTTAAACCTACCGCTTTGACTTGAGGACAGGCAGCGTTTTCGACAAGAAATCTTTCAACACCGCGCAAATTTAAAGATGAATGACCAGAAGATTTTCTTGTGGTGGGTGGATGGATCATTAAATCACTTTGCAAAAGCCCTTCTTCAAGAATGCGTATTAAAACTAAGGCGGAGCTATAAACCTCAGCTTTTTTACTTATTTTACCTTCTACGGCAGCAAAACGCTGATTGCCCGTATGTATTTTTTCTTCGTTATCTTTTATCTTTTGGGTTTTACCAAAATCAGACAGTTTTACTTCTTTAACCATCCCCTCCTCTTTGGGCTGAGTATAGACTAGGATATTTTCTGGCTTTAAGTCGCCATGCACATAACCCGCCGCATGTAGATCTTTCACTCCTTTCAAAAATCCTCTAGCTAGCAAAGCTCTATTTTTAAAGTCATCTTGGAACTGATCCGGGGTAGGTGTTTCTATTATCTGATCTAAAGAATCTCTAACTGTACGGATTTCCTTTTCTAAATCACGTGTAGCTTTAAAGGTTTTTACTGTATAAGCCCCATTGATACGTTTAGAAGCTGCTACTTCTTCCATTTCAACAGCAAGATTAGCTCCTAGATTATCCCATTGCTCAAGTGATAATTTATCTAGTAAGATAGTTGCTTGCTCCATAGACATTTTTATTTCTTCGATAAAATATTTCTTTATCTCTGATTGATTGGATAAAGCCTCGCTAAATGCAGCCAGATTAATGTATTTTTTAAGCACACCGTCTACAATCTTAGCAGCGTTTGCCGAATCAAAACTTTGAGCAATTAATGGATGGAGAGTAGCCTTAAAAAGGCTATTTTTTATGTCTTTGGCAGTTTTAACTTCTTCAGCTATCTCAGCTTTCTTGAAATAACTTTTGAGCGTAAAACCATTTTCACTTCCTACAGGAGTAAAGAAAGCATGGGGGGATGGATCTAAAGAATTTGTAATCCATACACGTTTGGCTTTACCAAGCCCTACCTCTTTATATTCATTAATTTCTCCATCGAAATATTTTATGGCCCAAGCGGAGATTTTTAAAGGTTGCATTAGAACAATAATATCGTTACGTTTTCGAAAAATCTTTAGATAAATACCTTCTAGCTTTTTGTTCCCTGCCCCACTCTTATCGCTAATTTCTTGCGACTCTAATTGCTTGCATTGAGCATACAAAAGCTTTAACTCATCGATCTTTTTAGAAACCCTTTCTACTAATTTAAGATTTTGCCCACCAAGATTTAAGCTTAAAAGCTGTTCTTTAAGGTTATCTAATTGCTCAAGCTCTGCCCTAATAGCTATTAAAGGATTTTTAGCAGAAGTCATAGGCTTTAATTTTTGCGCGGACAAAGTCGAGGATGGCGGGTAAAAAACCTCTGGGATGTTTCTCTGTTTTATCTTTATAAAGTGCGTAATCTTATTTTTAACTCTTTCTAGATGAGCTTTAATAGATTGGATAAATTTTTCACTTGGGACTTGGGAAGGAGTAGATATTTTTTCTATACGCGCCGCTCTTACCTCTGAAGTGGGATGTTTAACAGCTTTGAGCCATTGGGACCGCTCAAGTGTGTTATCTTTTCTATGGTTGCCAATTTGCCGGGAGACCTTCTCCAATTTTTGCTCAGCAAAGGATACTCTTCGAACTTCTGCAACATAACTAGATGAGGGGCTAATCATACTCATAGTTTTTTTCCTGTTCTCTCGAGTAAAAGCAAAACTCTTTCCTTTATACTTAAATTATATCCACTAATTGTTAATAAATTATTAATTAACACACGTCCACCAGAAACAAAATAATAAAAACAACCTTAAATTGTTTAAGAAAAAGTAATTATAAATATTTTCTATGAAGAAAAAGAAAAATTTTAAATAAATTAATAAATATCAAATTGACATAAAATCAACATTGCTATTTAATCAGAGAGTCTAACCGACCTGTAATCTCAAAAAACTATTAAAAGTCCAGCGATCGCTGCCCTAGATAGTGACAATCAAATTTACATTTATTTAAGAATTTACCACTAAAATGGAACAATAATGACTTTCTTATCTACTGTTCGTGAAACTCTATTCTCCCGAGAAAAGGTTGAAGAAAAAGAGAAAGGCTTTGGTACTTTTATCGGAGTATTCGTTCCTAGTATACTCATGCTTTTTGGTGTGATCATTTTCTTAAGACTAGGCTGGATTGTAGGCCAAGTAGGGTTATCTACCACTCTAATGATTGTCACTTCAGCAGCTTTTATCGCTTTTGTGACTACCCTTTCTATGACCGCCATAGCCACTAATATTGAAATAGGAAAAGGTGGTGTTTATTATATACTCTCTCGTTCTCTAGGAATAGAGATAGGAGCTGCCATCGGACTTCCTCTCTATGTAAAGCAGTCGCTATCGATTGCTTTTTGTGTGATTGGATTTGCAGAGTCGTTACACGATTTAATCCCTCAATGGCCGATAGTCTCTATTAGCATAGGGACGCTTATCATCCTTACCGCTTTAGCCTATTTTTCTTTAAGTGGAGCACTTAAGATACAAGTCTTCATTTTTGTGAGCTTGATAGCCTCTTTAATCTCTCTCTTCATGGGAGGCGGAGAGTTTATTTCTCCAAGTCCTGAAACTTTTACTCCGGAGCCTGCCACATCCCTAGGTTTTTGGACTATTTTTGCTATCTTTTTTCCAGCCATGACAGGCGTAGAAGCCACAGTTTCTTTGTCGGGAGATCTACGCAAGCCTGAACGTTCTCTACCCTTAGGTACTTTAAGTGCTTTACTGGTAGCCTACGCTATCTATATGCTTATTCCTGTCTTTTTAGTTAAAAATGTTTCCCTCGAGCTATTGTCTGCTGATCCCTTGATCATGCAGAATATAGCAAGAATTCCTTCTCTAATTATTTTAGGCATATGGGGAGCGACTATATCAAGTGCCTTAGGAGGCCTTTTAGGGGCTCCAAGAATGCTACAAGCACTAGCAGAAGATGGAGTAGTTCCTCGAATATTTGCACGCACTTTTGGAAAAGATAAGCAACCTCGTATAGCCACCTTAACAACTTTTTGTATTTCCTTTTGTGGCGTCTATTTTGGAAGTGTTAACGTACTCGCTCCACTTCTTGCCATGATCTGCCTGATCTGCTATGGGGTTTTAAACTTTTCCGCAGGCTTTGAAACTTTAATGGCCAATCCAAGCTGGCGCCCCCGCTTTCGCATCCACTGGAGTATATCCATGTTGGGAGCCCTCCTTTGTGTCTTAACAATGTTAATGATTGATGCCGGAGCTGCTATTATGGCAGTAGCGCTCATCATCTTATTCTATTTAATCGCCAAGCGCCGCGCTTTGAGTGGTGCCTGGGATGATATGCGCTATGGCATCCTTGTGTTCTTTTCACGCTTTGCCATTTATCAATTGGCCTACAGCAAAAGCGTAGCTAAATCTTGGCGGCCTCATTTTCTTGTTTTTTCTAAGAACACAGAAGGCTATTCTAACAACTTGCTTGAGTTCACTCAAGCCATTAGCCAGAGTAAAGGCTTTTTGACCATGGCCTCTTTTGTTCCTCAAGAACTTGATAATGAAAAAGAAAAACAAGAATTAAAAAGAACGATTGCAAAAGATCTCCAAAAACAAAACATTCAAGCCCTTGTTCATATCATGCATACGCATAAAATTACGGCAGGTATGACGCAAATGATCAAAAGCTATGGCCTTGGCCCCCTTCAACCTAATACGCTTGTCTTCGGGGGAGTTGCTGACAACGAATCGCAAGAATTTGCGCAAGTCATGAAGGAAGCTTATCTCAAGCATTTCAATGTGGTGATCTTAAATGAAAATAGATCGAAAGATTTACTTCCTTTACAAGATAGAAAATTAGCGGGAGATATTCACATCTGGTGGGATGAAAAGAATATAGAAAATTCTGAGCTTATGTTGATTCTCTCCTATATGTTGCAAACAAGCCCTCTATGGAAAAAAACAAGAATTTGCTTAAAAGGAATTGTAGATAATGAAACTCTTCGTAAACAAGAAATGGAAAAGTTTAAGCAAATTGGTATAAGCAAAAGACTTCCTTTAGATGTGGAAATTTTAGTTTCCGATGAAAGTAGAGCTTGCTTTTATCCCTTAGTAGAAGAATTTTCCAAAAATGCGGGTATCGTTTTTATAAGCATGCGCGCACCAAAAATTAATGAGTCGATGGAAGACTACACTACTTATTTAAATGAAATAACTCTATTTTCTACCAATCTTCCTCCCACCGCCTTAGTGCTAAGCTCAAAAAGCACACCCCTTGACAACATTTTAAAATAAAGAAGAAAAACCAGAGAATAAGCCTTTAAAAAT
>NZ_JRXI01000120.1:0-19125 GCF_000813645.1 Neochlamydia sp. TUME1
AAACTGTTACTAAAAATCTAACATTTTTTCAAGCATTTTAAGAAGTGCTTCTTAAAGGCTAGATCTCTTATTGACTAATGCTACTTCTTTTTTTATAATACCGCCCTTTCAAATAGGCAAAAAGAAAAATTATCTTTAAAAATCTGCTTTTTTCTTCCCTTATCTTAAAAAGGCTCTCTTTAAGATAAAGGCTTAATGCTTTCTTTTTGCCTATATTAAAAGCTGAATCGATTATTTTAAAACCTACAGTAGAACGCATGCATTATTTTCTAGTTATATCCTTTTTCGCCTACTTTTTTATGCTACTTTGCATGGGGCTATATTTTCATAAAAAGCAAACATCCGCAGCAGATTTTATTATAGGCAATCGCTCACTCAACTTTTGGCTAACAGCTCTTTCTGCCCATGCCAGCGATATGAGCGCCTGGCTTTTTATGGCATTTCCAGCTGCCGTCTTTAGTAGTGGCTTACCTAAGATCTGGATTGCATGGGGACTAATTGGCGGAATGTTTGTTAATTGGCAATTTATTGCCACACGATTAAGGAGAGCTACCGAGAAATATAATGCTCATACTCTCTCTACCTTTTTCGAACGCCGTTTTAATGATACGTCAGGAACAATAAGATTCTTAACAGCTGCCATCGCTCTTTTTTTCCTCGCTTCCTATATAGCAGCTGGATTAATAGCCATGGGGCTCCTATTTGAATCAGTTTTTGGCATTAACTACTATGTAGGCTTATCTGTTGCCATGCTTGTCGTCGTCATTTATACCTTGATAGGTGGATTTGTTACCGTGGCTTGGACAGATCTGTTTCAGTCTCTTTTTCTTATGGCCATGATTATCTTTGTTCCTGCTTATGCTTTCATGCACTTGCCAAATGGATGGCAATCTATTACAGAAGCGGCTAAAAACCAAAATGCCTCCTTATTTTTCTTTAAAGACCTCTCCTCCTCTTCCATCCTCGAAGCTATATTTATGGCAACCTGGGGATTAGGTTATTTTGGGCAACCTCATATTGTGACTAAGTTTATGGGAATTAAAAACGTGGAAGAGATGCATAAATCCAAATATGTAGGCATGTCTTGGCTGATTCTTACCTTGCTAGGAGCAACAGCCGTAGGACTTATAGGTCTGCCTTTTTTTGATGGTCAGCTCCGTGATCCTCAGCTAGTCTTTATTGATATGGTCCCCCTTCTCTTTCATCCTCTTGTCACCGGCTTCATCTTATGTGCTATCCTCGCAGCCAATATGTCCACCATGGATTCGCAACTTTTAGTCTGTGCTTCCATCATCAGCGAGGATTTTTACAAAGGTATTTTTAAGAAAGAAGCCTCTGCCCAAAAGCTACTTTTAATTTCACGCCTGGGATTAGTCTTTACCGCTCTATCCTCATTGATTCTAGCGTATAACAAAAGTACAACCGTTTTAGAAGCGGTAAGGTACGCTTGGGCTGGCTTAGGATGCTCATTTGGTCCTTTAATGCTCATGTCTCTTTATTCTCAATCGATCAATAAATATGGGGCTATAGCAGGCATACTTACGGGAGGAATGATTGCAGGCACCTGGGAGGCTTATAGCAAGCAGCTATTAGGACATAACATTCCTGCAGAAATTCCTGCCTTTGCGGTCAGCTTAATCAGCATTTATCTGGTCTCTAAATGGACAGCAAGAATTACCGTGGAGTGTAACAGCAAGGGGTCTTAGGAAGGTTTGGCAAAAATTTCTTAACGATTCCATCAGCCAGGCAAGCGTGAGTTAGCTGTCAATAGGTGCCTTTTCGGACGAGTAGCTGCTTTGGCATTTGGACAATCCTTGCTGTTCTAGCTGCTACTCCAGTCGTACTTCTCTTCAATTAAGCGGCTAAAGTTGAAGCCTTCGCCGCTCTCTTATTTATTTCCTTTTGTATTTACCAGTGTAAAAGTTAGGCCAAGCTTTAGTTTTTATAATAAATGTTCTTCTTAAGATGGATTCGCTAGCTTTTCATCTCTTAAGACGTGCCCATGCTCTCCTGCTTTAGCCCCCCGTATTTTCATTAGAGGTATTTAAAGTGTAATCATCTAGTGTCTCAGTAGAAGAACTTTCACTAGAAAGCTTAAGGTTAATGGCACGAGCTTTATCAGTACATTCAGCTGCTTGCTTCAGATTGCCTTGTGCTTGGTAAATTAATCCCAGGTTATTGTAACAATTTGCTACGGCGGGATGATTTTCATCAAAGAAGTTGACGCCAATGGCAAGAGCTTTATCAATACATTCAGCTGCGTTCTTTAGATTACCTTGTTTTTGGTAAATTAATCCCAGAGTATTGTAGCAAGCTGCCAAGGCTGGATGATTTTCACCAAAAAATTTAAGATCAATGGCAAGCTTTTTGCTGACGTGCTGAGCTGCATGTAGTAGATTCCCTTGTTTCTGGCAAATCATTCCTAACATATAGTGATATCCGGCCACATTGATATGATCCTCACCAAAAATCCTAAGATCAATGGCAAGAGCTTTTTTGAAACATTTTGCTGCCTGGTTCAAATTTCCTTGGTTACCGTAGATTACTCCTCCCCTTTTGGCATAATCCATTGCTACGATACGATGTTTTTCGTTCAAAACTGTAGGATCGATAGAGAGGGCTATTTTATAATACTCAACCGCTTTTTCTAAATTTCCTTGGTCATGGTAAATTTGTCCTAGATTGTTGTAATTGAATGCCACCTGGGGATGATTTTCACCATAAAGCTTGAGATCAAAAGCAAGAGCTTTATCAATACATTCAGCTGCTAGAGTTAGATTGCCTTGTTTTTGGTAGATTATTGCCAAGCTGTCGTAATCTATTGCCACATTGTAGAGAATTTCATCCAGAAACTTAAGGTACATGGCAAGAGTTTTCTCGATACAGGCCTGTTGTTGTAGATTGCTTTGTTTTCGGTAGGTTCTTTCCAGATTGTTGTAATTTTTTGCCACAGGTTGATAATTTTCCTCCAAATGCTTGGGGTTAAGAGCAAAAGCTTTTTCGTCACACTCTGCTGCCTTGCCTAATTTATCTAGTTCCCGGTAGATATTTCCTAAATCACTATAATCTTTTGGTACCGGAGAATATTTTCCATGAGAACGGTTAAGATTAATTTTAAGTGATTCCTTAACATTCTTAGCTGCCTTCTTTAAATCGCCTAGCTTTTGGTAAATCAATCCCAACCTATTGTAGCAATAGGCGGCAAGCCCATTATTTTTGATACCTCGATTAAGCACAACGGAGAGCTCTTTCTCGGCATACTCAGCTGCCAGCTTTAGATCACCTTGCTCTGAATAGATGTGGCGCAGGTCACCGTAAAGCGTTTTAACATCTAGATTATTTTCATTAAAAAACTTAAGGTTCATAGCTAGAGCTTTGCTGACATGCTCAGCTGCTTGCTTTAGGTTGCCTTGATCTAAATGAATTCGGCTCAGATGGTTGTAAAGCATCCCAACACCTAGATGATTTTTATCAAAAAAATTAAGACTAATAGCTAGAGCTTTATTGATATACTCAGCTACGTCGTTTTCTAAATCACCGTGATTTAAATAGATTTGGAGCTGGCATTCATAATCTCTTGCCATAGTAAGATGTTTTCTACTATCAATCTCAAGGAAAATGGCCAGAGCTTTTTCACCATATTCAGCTGCTTTTTTAAAATCCCGTTGCTCTAGATAGGTGTAGCTCAGTTTGCTGTAATTTATTGCTATAGTACCATAAATTTCATCATGAATTTTGAGGTCAATTTCAAGTGCTTTCTTAGCATATTCAGCAGCTTGCTTCAATTGACCCTGATGCAAATAGACTTGGCTCCAGTTGTTGTAATTCTGTGCTCTCTTTAGATAATTTTCTTCAAGCAACTTAGGATCAATAACTTGAGATTGTTTGAGATATTTATTTGCCTGCTTGAAATTTCCTTGTTTGAAGTGGATTCCGTACAATCTTTTATAGCTTTTTGCTACCTGAATGTGATTTGGTCCAAAAAGTTTAAGAGCATTGGCAAGCTCTTGCTCAGCATGCTCAGCCGCTCCATTCAAAAAGCTTTGATTTGAGTAGATTTGGCTCAGAGGGTTGCAATTTGTTGCACTTTTTAGATAATTTTCACCAAAAAGCTTAGCACCAATGGCTCGGGCTTTACTACTACACTTATCTGCCTGCTCTAAATTTCCAAACATTAAGTGGGTTCGGTACAGATTTTCGTAGCCTTCTTTTACCCAGATATGGTTTTCCCCTAAACACTTACGATTAATTTCAAGTGCTCGATTCGTATACTGAACTGCCACTTCTTCATTTCTTTGTTCTCGGTAGAGTAACCCTAGACTATTATAACAACTTGCCGTGCTTGGATGATTTTCTCCGAAAAGCTTAAGATTAATTTTGAGTGCTCGATTGACACACTCTAACGCCTTATTTCTCTCCTCTAGTTCTTGATAGAGGCCACCTAAGATGTTGAAGCGGTCTGCTACTGCGGGATAATATTCTCCAAATTGTGTTAGTTCAATGTAGAGTGCTTTCTCCACCCACTCAACAGCTTCCACTTCTTCTCGGTTGTTTTGGCAAATCAGGCCTAAAATATGGTAAATTTCTGCCATCTTTGGATGGTTCTCACCGAACAATTTAAGATTGGTTTTCAAAGCTTTATTGATATAATGACTCCCCTTTTCTAAATTTCCGTAATCGCAGTAAATCTTTCCTAAGTTAAAATAATTCATTGCCACATTTGTATGATGCTTGCCAAAAATGTCAATATTAATTTTGAGCGCTTCTCTAGTATTCTTAATCGCCTCTTTTATATTTCCTACTTCTTGAAAGACATTCCCTAGGTTTTTGTAAGATTCTGCCACACTTGCATGATTCTTACCAAAAAGCTTGCGACTGATTCTGAGAGACTGATTAATATAATTAAGCGCTATTTCTGAATCTCCTGTATGTAGGTATATCATTCCTAGATTATTATAATGGGCCGCCATTGTTAGAGAATTTTCGAGATTAAGCTTTTGGTAAATCTTAGTAGCTTTTTTAGCATATTTAAGCGCCTTCTGTAGCTTGCCTTGCTCGTGATAAATCAAACCCAAATTATTATAATCTCTTGCCACTTTCAAGGGAGTTACACCAAAATCCTTGCGATCAATTTTGAGCGCTTTAGTTATATACTCATCGGCTTGCTTAAATTTTTTCTGCTCATAAAAACTCATTCCTAACGCATTTAATATATCAGTATTTTCTGGATATTTTTCTTTTGCTAATAGATACCAGCTTATTGCCTCCTCGTGTTGAAAAAGCCTTAAAGCTATGCTTCCTTGAGTCTGGGGCGAATTATCATCTAAGGTAGAAGATGTAAGTATACTTTCATCTCCAGATAAAGAAACTTGAATAGCATGGTAAAAGGGAATAAAAATGCGATAAATCTTTTTTACTTTTTCTAATGCTCCCTCATCTAAAGCAAACTGTTTTTGGATAAGTTCAGGTTCATCAAACCCAAAAGGTTTAAGCAGAGGATTCATCATCTCTTTTTGCGCTTGATAATGAGAGTAAGTTTTAAGGCGCATGAATAACGCTATACTTATCCACTCGTTTAGCTTTGTAGACGCACCTTCTGTTAAAACTCCTTGCTCCTTTAGTTGATCGATCCTACTGAAAGAATTGGAACCTTCTATTTTTTTGAGAAGAGCTAGTCGATCCACGGCCAGATGGGGAAACCGGTACAAATCATTTTTCACTTTAAAAAGCATGCCCTCATTTCCTACATAACCTATACCCGGTTCAAAAGTTGCCATATCTGATTGAACCAGGTGTTTTTTAGCTAGATGATGACGCAAGTTAAAGTTTTTTTTGTAAGGAGTATTAAGCTTTTCTTGAAGGTTTTCACTGTAGTGTTTAGTTAACTCATGATTACCTAGGAGGTGAGTGAAAGTCAAAAGTTCCATAGGAAGATGAGGCTCTTTCTGATGCCACCATTTACCCTTTTCATCTTGAGCGACATATTGAGCCATCTTTTCAGGAGTTTGGATAAGCTCAAAAGTCTGGCGATTACCAAAAGGGGTTTTACACCCTTTTCCTTCTGCTCCTTCCCCATCAAATGCAAAACCTCTTGGAGTAATTCCATCAAAAAAACCTATGTCATTTAAGCAAGGAATGTTTAAAGCAGGAAGAATGGTTTCTCCTAAATTGATGACCTTTAAGTGAATTAAAGTAGTCAAACGCTTAAAATACTCTCTGTTGTCTGGAGTATCTTCTTGCATAAGAATGCCAAATTCTAAATCTGAATATGGCGTCATTTCTTCTCTAGCTAACGAGCCAAATCCTATCATTGCATATTCACAAGGCGCAGGATCTAATTGATGTAAGGCCTGTATTGTAAGCTGCCCAAAGAAAACTTTTATTTGGTGAGCTATCTCACCATAAAGCTCTTTCACCTCCTGGGAAGAAGGGGTTTCTGGCAAAGTTTGGATTTTCTTCTCTATCTCTTCTCTAAATTTTTTTAAGTTGTGGCGATTGCGTTCAAATTGTTTCTCCACAACCGCAGAATCAAAAGGTTTGCCTTTGCATTGTTTGACAAGTAAATTTTGAACTTGGGAAAGTTTATCTCTAAGAATTTTTTGGCGCTCTTGAGGAGCTAGGCGTAGGGCATAATTATAAAGGCCTGCCGCTTGTAGGAGCGTTTCCGTTGTTTGCTTTCTTAAATAAATGTCACCTAATTCTTCTATGCAAAAGCTTTCTTGAATAGGATCTTTTTCTTGAACAGCAATTTGTAAAGCTTGCGTATAAGTTTGTTCTAATTTTTTTATCTTCTCGTCTGATAAAAACTCCTGGCTCTCCCATGTTTGCGGAATGTTTTTTGATGCATTCATCGATAGAGAATTAGAAAAAAGAATATCAGAAGAGGTTTTCGACTTTGAAAGAAAAGATTTATCTTGCTTTAAAGGCTTTTGAGCATAGATAAAATGTCCGCCTAAATCTGCGATAAGGATGTATTCTTGAGGTCTTTCCTCTTGAGGAATAGTTTCCCATTCCTGGGATCTATCACCTCCAGCTAAACCTGCTTGTGAAAAAATTAACCTATCATGAATACCGCAAAGCAATCCTTCTTCATTAACCGTTACTAGCCTTACAGGAATAGATAAAGCCGATGCTAATAACTCTCCTTCACCCAAGCCGCTTACCCAAGCTCCTTTTCCTATTATTTCTTCCGCTCTTTTACTGTCCGTGCGTTTAACGGTGCTTGCGAGCACTTGCCTTAGATATGAAACCTTATCTGCCTGCTCTTCTAGCAAGGGTATCTTTCTAGAAAGGCAGGCATAGCTTCCTAAAAAAGCGCTAAAAAAGCAGTCACCGTCACCACGGACACCTTTTAGTTCATAGCCTTCTGTATGTAGGTAGGCAGCTACAGCATTTACTTTTGCCAGCAGTGAATCACTAATAATGGTGGTAGGGTCTTGCCACAATAACCTAGCTATGCAAGATTGAGTCCATGGGCAAGAAGAAAGGCTTAAAAAATTTTTCTTATTATTATCGAGCTGTTTTTCTTCTTGAGAGTCAAATCTAACACTTCCAGAATGGCGCTTTTTCCATAAGCTGGTTTGTTTAACCAATAGCTTCCATTCTTTGCAGACTAAGCTTGCTTGGTATAAGTCTTGGCATCCCAGTTTTTCAAAGATCTCTAAGCTAATCTCTGCATAAGAGCGTAGTTTTAGATAAGCCTGCTTTCTTTTTTCTATTTCTTTAAATTCAGTAAATACATAAGAGTTAACAGATGCACTCTCTAGATTCATGGGTTTACCAGCCTTTTAGGGTTACATACATTTTAACACGTATAAGGAGTTGCTTATAATTTTACTAATCTCCAGCTTGCATCTTTACCCACAAAAGATAAAAAACAAACTTGAAAATATACTCTTTTTAGTTTCTTAGGTGTAGCTTTCATGATGATTTGTTATCATGAATTTTTCTTACTCCTAATAAATTTTTCCTACATTGCTACCTTCGCCAAAGGATTATTATCTATGAGCTTAAGGTTGATGGCACGAGCTTTATGGGAACACTCAGCTGCTTGCTCTACATTTCCTTGATCTTGATAAATTTGGCTTAAATTATCGTAAAACCGTGCCATACGACGACAATTTTCACCACCAAGCTTTGAGCCAAGGGTCACTGCTCTTTTAACGTCTTCAACTGCATCTTCTAAAAGACCTTGTCTTTTATAAATCATCCCCCTGGTATTGTAATAAATTGCCAGATGGGGATGATGTTCACCCCAAAGCTTCAAAGCAATGTTCAGTGCTTTCTCAGCATACTCAGCTGCCTGCTTTAAATTGCCTTGTTTTTGGTAGATTTGCCCTAGATTATTATAATATATGGCCATCCTGGGATGAATTTCACCGAAAAAATTGCAGTTAATAGTGTAAGCTTTGCTAATGTGTTTAATTGCTTTTCCTAGATTACCTTGGGTAAGGTAAATTATTCCCAAGTTGTTATAATCTCTTGCCACACAGGGATGATTTTCACCAAAAAGCTTAAGATCAATCGCTAGAGCTTTTTTGCTATACTCTAACGCCTCTTTTAACAGCCCCTGTTCTTCATAACTTTGTGATAAATTGTTATAATCTAAGGCTATACTGGCATGATTTTCACCAAAAAGTTTATGGTCAATTGCGAGTGCTTTATCAAAATAGCCAACGGCCTTCTTTAAGCTTCCTTGTTCTTGATAGATTACTCCTAAATTGGTGTAACAGTCTGCTACACTAGCATGATTTTCACCAAACAGCTTAAGATTGATGTCGAGCGCTTTGTTGATTTGCTCAGCAGCCTCGTCTAACTTTCCCTGTCCTTGATAGACTCCTGCTAAGTTATTATGATCTCTTGCTATAGTAGGATGACTTCCACCAAAAAGCTTAAGGTCAATTGCAAATGCCTTCTGGACAGACTCCGCAGCCTTGTCTAAATTTCCCTGTTCTTGATAAATTGCTCCTAAATTATTCCAACCGGTTGCAATTCTAGGATGGTATTTACCAAATAATTTATGGTTAATATCCAGCGCTTTGATAATATGCTTAGCGGCTTCCTCCAATTTTCCTTGATCTTGGTAAATTTGCCCTAGATTGTTGTAATCCCTTGCTACAGTAGGATGATTTCCACCAAAAAGCTTAGTATTAATGGTAAGGGCTTTTTTAACATATTCAGCCGCCTGACCTAACTTTCCTTGCTCTTGATAAATTGTTCCCAAATTATTGTAAGTTCTTGCTACATGGGGATGATTTTTACCCCACAATTGAAGGTCAATCTTAAGCGCTTTCTCGCCAATTGCAGCCGCCTTGCCTAATTTTCCTTGAGCTTGATAAATTGTTGCCAAGTTATTGTAATAAGTAGCTATGTTAGAGTAATTTTCCAAAAAAAGCTTAAGTTTAATAAAGCCAGCTTTCCTGCTAGGTTCGGCTGCATTTCCTAGCTTTGCTTGTTCTCGATAAAGTGCTGCAAAATTTTTATTACAAGCTTTCTCTAGGGAATAATTTTTGCAAAGAAACTTGGAACGGATTTTAAGCGCTTCTTCAACTTTCTTAGCTGCTTTATCTAATTTTCCCTGACCTTTATAAATACATCCAAGAACAACTAATATGTCAGCGTCTTCTGGATTTTTTTCCAATGCTAATTTGTAACACTTTTTTGCCTTTTTCTGCTGAAAAAGCCTTAAGGCTATATCTCCTTGAGTTTTTGTAGAAATATTCTTCACATCTAATGACTTAAAAGCGTCTTCATTTCCTGCTAAAAATTCCTTAACAGCTTGATAAAAAGGAATAAAGACAGAGTAAATTTTTTTTATCTTTTTTAAAGCTGCCAAATCTAAAGCAAACTGCTTTTCAACAAGTTTTGGATCCTCAAATCCAAAGGGCTTAAGCAGAGGATTCATCATTTCCCTTTGAGCTTCGTAATGAGAATAAGTTTTAAGGCGCATGAATAAAGCTATGCTCATCCATTCACTTAACTTTTCGGCTGCATTATCTGTTAAAATACCTTTATCTTTTAATTGAGTGATCCTAGTAAACGTATCGGAAGCGGCTACTTCTTTAAGAAGAGCTAAACGGTCCAAAGCTAGGTGAGGAAAACGATATAAATCATTTTTAACTTTAAAAAGCAGTCCTTGCTTGTCTGGATCCTGCAGGCTTGGATTGAAAGTTATCCTATCTTCTCGAACTAAATGATATTTGGCTAAATATTGGCGAAGAGTAAGGCCTACTTGATAGGGAGTGGCGAGCTGTTGTTGGGCATGGTGCTTATATTGTCTAGTTAGCTCCTCATCACCTAACAAATGAGTAAAGGTTAAAAGCTCCATAGGAAGATGTGGTTCTTCGTGATGCCACCATCTCCCTTTTTCATCTTTACCAATATATTGAGCCATCTTTTCAGGAGTTTGTATAAGCTCAAAAGTATGGCGATTGCCAAAGGGAGTTTTACATCCTTTTCCTTCCGCTCCTTCGCCATCAAAGGCAAGGCCACGTAGCGTTATGTCATCAAAAAAATTTATGGCTTTTAAGCAGAGAATATTTAAAGCAGGGAGAAGGGTTTCTCCTAAATTGATCACTTTCAAATGAATCAAAGTCGTAAGGCGCTTAAAGTACTTTTTATTATCTTTACTATCTTCCTGGATAAGAATGCCAAATTCTAGATCGGAATAGGGAGTCATTTCCTCTCTAGCTAGGGAACCAAAGCCTATCATCGCATATTCACAAGGTGCCGGGCCTAAAACATCAATCGCCTGATTTACTAGAGCCTTAAAGTAATCTTTCATACCCAGTGCAATTTCCTTGTAAAGCATTCTTACTTCCTCGGATGAAGGATCCGAGCCGAGAGCTTGAATTTTCTCTTTTATTCCCTCCCTAAGTTTTTTTAGCACTTCACGATTACCTTCAAATTGTTTCCTCATTACTTTAGTACTTAAAGACTTTCCTTCGCACAGTTTAGTAAGTAGACCTTGAACCTTGAAAAGTTTTTCTTTAACTATTTCCTGTCTGTCTTGCGAAGGGCAATGTAAAATATATTGATAAAGTCCTGCTGCTTGAAGAAGAATCTTAGGTATTTCCTTACTCGAATAGACATCGCCTAGCTTTTCAATATATAACCTTTCTTGGATAGCTTCTTTAGCCTGTACAGCAATTGGTAAAGCTTTTTCATAGGCATTTTCAATTTCTTTTATATCTTCCTCTGATAAAATTTTCTCGTGTTCTAAGCTCTCTAAAAGGGTCTTTAATTCATCTTTAGGGATTAGAGAATGTACTTTCTGATCATCAACTTGCGTCTCTTCCTGAAATTTAATATTAAGCTTTCCTACATTAAACATTTTCCATAAACTGGTTTGTTCAGTTAGCTGCTTCCATTCTTTACAGACTAGGCTTGCTTGGTATAAGTCTTTGCATCCTAATTTTTCGAAGATTTCTACATAGGGATGTGGCTTCACACAAGGCTGTTTTCTTTTTTCTATTTCCTTAAATTCAGTAAATCCATAAGAGCTAATAGGTGAACTCTCCAAACTCATTTGCTTATCCTTATTTTAGCTTTTGGTGCACTTCAGTGGGTTTGTAACGCTGTTGGCGATTTTTTTTATCTTTTTAAAGCCATTCTCTTAAAAGAAAGATAAAAAAATAATGCTTTACTTTTCATACTAAAAACCTTGCTTAAAAGCTACTTCTTTATTTTTTTAGCTCTCAAAGCAAGCAGTGACACTTGCCTCTTTTCCTATCTATTTTGTCAATTTTTCAATCTAAAGCTCAGGCTTTTAAGCTTGAAAGAGGCAAACCATTTTTCAAGCCTCAAACAAGTGGCCATATCTTTCGTAACGAAGCTTGTATAAAAAGTGATATAATGGATACAGCATTTTTGGAAGATGATCAGAGAACGAGTTTTAGTCTAATTAATAAAAAATAAGATTATACGCTTTTGAGCTACTTCTTATGCAATCTCGTACTTTATAAAACCCCTCTCGCTAAGCAAAGAGAAGACTTTCAGGGTGTGGGGTATGCAGACTTAGTTTTTTGAAGCGTCTTATATATTTTTAAAAAAGGTTAAGATTGCTCGAGATAAAGAAAAACATCGAACGATTTCTATATAGAGCCTATTTAAATTCACGATAGGCCCTTCTCAAGCTAGAGGGCATGATGAAAATAAATATATAAAAAATTTAAATTTTATGAAGGTGGGTTACCTGAGCCTGTAGCGGATACAAAATAATATTGAGAATACCCTTTCAAGCAGCTCTTTATGCAATCATATGCTTAAAAAAATATCCCCTTAAGTAAAAGAGGTAGGTAAGGAAGACTTAAATTACCTTGTTAAAAAACAGGCGGAACTTTTTATAACGTAACAGTATCTGTCAACGACTCCAAATTAAGGTTTGCAAGATTTCATCCTCGTAGGGATAGAACTTCTAGCAATTGCCAATCCTTTAAATAATTGCTATACCATA
The DNA here is from genome assembly GCF_000813645.1 of Neochlamydia sp. TUME1. NCBI lineage: Bacteria > Pseudomonadati > Chlamydiota > Chlamydiia > Parachlamydiales > Parachlamydiaceae > Neochlamydia > Neochlamydia sp. TUME1. The sequence goes on from NZ_JRXI01000120.1 coordinate 12,455, forward strand.
CTGTTCAACAAAAAATGATGCTAAATGCTAGAATGACTTGCAGTTTCTTTTTGTAACACATCTTAACGTGTAAAATTGAATAAAAATTGGATAAGGAAACGAAGCAACTTCCTGCATAAAAGCATCAAAAGATTTCCCGTTGAGAGTGGCCTTTTAACTTATAGCCTAGCAGGATAAAGGAAGGGAAGAAATTTTAACATTAGCAAAAAGGAAATATTTCAGGCGTTAAAAGCATTTATCTATTAGATAAATGCCTATCTTAAAGCTTTGAGATGTAGAGCTCTGGCGTGCCTAGAGCCCTATATAAATGCTTTATTCTTTGGTGATACGATCGAAATATTGGATGATATCGCCTACTGTTTTAAACTTTTCAGCTTCTTCTTGAGGGATTTCTCTTCCTAAACGCTCTTCAAAAGTCATATTGAGCTCTGTTAAATCCAGAGAATCTGCATTTAGATCTTCGACAAGCTTTTTAGAAGGAGTTACATCATCTCTATCTACACCCAGCTGTTCCACAATGATGTCGATGACTTCTTGTTCTGTTGATGACATACACATTCCTTTTAATTAATAGATTTCTTAAAAAAAAATAAGATATCATTTTTACCAATTACATTCAATGATGTAATTAGGGTTACATCACCATTCCTCCGTCCACCACCAACACTTGCCCAGTCATATATTGGGCCATCGAGCTGGCTAAGAAAACGGCTGCATTGGCAATATCTTCAGGAGCGCCCATCCTTTCCATAGGAATGGAAGAGAGTATGGCCTGACGCTGCTGTTCTGTCATAGCTTCCGTCATCTGCGTGTCAATAAAGCCAGGAGCGATGCAGTTAATGCGAATATTACGGGAAGCAAATTCTTTAGCAAGAGCTTTTGTAAAACCTATGATAGCAGCTTTTGAAGCCGCATAATTCGCTTGCCCACTATTACCAATCAGACCGATCACTGAGCTAATATTTATAATCACCCCTTGGCGGGCTTTAAGCATATGACGAGTAAGGGCCTTGCAAGTATTGTAGCAGGATTTTAAGTTAACCTCCATGACGGTATCCCAATCTTCTTCAGTCATTTTCAACATTAGCTGATCGCGCGCAATTCCCGCATTATTAACTAAAATATCCACTTTGCCATAATTTTGCTGTACCTGTTTTATAGCCGCCTCTACCTCTAGAGTTTTAGCTACATTGACTGGATAAAAAGAGGCTTTTTCTGCTCCAATTTCCTGTACGACTTCTTGGCCTCTTTTCTCATTTGTTCCGAAGATTGCCACAGTTGCTCCTTGACGAGCAAATTCACGAGCAATTGCTTTGCCAATGCCAGCAGTTCCCCCTGTAACGATAGCTACCTGATTGTTTAAAAGATGATGCATCTAAATTTTTTCCTATATTTTAGCAAGCTGATCAAGTTCCGTTAATTTTTCTACAGAAATGGTATTTATGTGGGGAAGAATACGTTTATTAAAACCTGCTAGTGTCTTTCCACACCCTATTTCAATAAACAGCTCGATTCCCTCTTCCCCCAGGTGGCGAATGCTTTGCTCCCAGCGAACAGGAGAAGTTACCTGCCTAATTAAATGGCTTTTAATATCGAGAATATTTTCTACCTTTTTACCAGGCACATTCATGATTAAACCTATCGGGCTATCTTGGATAGAGGCATAATGGATATGTTCAGCAAGGCGTTCTTCAGCTGTCTTCATAAGACCACTATGAAAAGCTCCATATACATTTAAAGGCAAGACACGTTTGGCACCTTTATCTTTAAGAGCTGATGCAGCGCTATCAATTCCTTTTCGAGTTCCCGAAATCACTATCTGGCCTGGGCAATTAAAATTAGCAATCCATAAATCATGAGGCAAATTCACTGCTTGCACAGCTTCCTCTACTTCGTGAGCTGTAAGACCTAAAACAACTGCCATACCCCCTGGATGAGCCTCACAGGCTTCATTCATATAATGGCCTCTATATTGAATAATAGAGAGGCAGGAGGCAAAATCTAGTTTTTTAGAAGCTGTTAATGCTGAATATTCGCCTAAGCTTAAGCCAGCACACATATCTGGCTGTATGTTAGGATATAAATCTTTAATAATTCTTAAGAGTGCCATGGAGACAACATAAATGCCCACCTGGCTATTTTTTGTTTCAAGCAGTTCTTCCTCAGGGCCTTCTAATATTATTTTAGATAAATGGCGATGTAACACCTCATCGGCCTCTTGAAAAGTTTGCCTAGCGATGGAGAAATTTTCATAAATATCTTTTGCCATCCCAAGATATTGAACTCCTTGGCCAGGAAATAAAAAAGCAATTTTTTTAAAATGCGACATATCTTTGTGTCCTTATAGCTTATCAGTCGAATGAAGAGGATAGATCATCTATTTGGGTTATAATGGCGGCTGCCCAAGTAAGCCCGGCTCCAAAACCTACCAATAGCAGCTTTTCCCCTTGTAAAATTTGGTTTTCGCTCTTAAGCTCTTCCAAGGCTATGGCCACGCTAGATGCCGAGGTATTCCCATATTTATGCAAGGTTTTATAAACGCGCTCACTTGGTAGATTAAAACTTTTAGCTAATGCTTCAATAATCCGTATATTAGCTTGATGGGGTACTAACCAATCAATCTCTCCTTCGGTTATACCGGCTTTAACTAAGCATTCTTTTGCTGCAGCCCCCATTCTTCGTACGGCATGCTTGAAAACTTCCTTTCCTTCCATTTTCAAAAAATGCAACTCTTGGGTTACGGTTTCGATGCTTGAAGGCTGACGCGCGCCACCCGCCGGAATCATTAAAAGTTCGGCAACTTCTCCATCTGAACCTAAGCAAAATGCGTCGAGGGAAAATCCCTTTCCTTGATTAGAGATCACAGCCGCTGCAGCTCCATCGCCAAACAGAACACAGGTATTTCTATCTTTGTAATTGATAATAGTAGAGAGCTTTTCTGAAGCGATTAAAAGAATATTGCGATAGATGCCTGCTTCAATGTAAGCTTTAGCAATCGACAATCCATACAAAAAACCTGTGCAAGCGGCTTGTATATCTAAGGCCGCAGCAGAGGACGCCCCTAGCTTGGCCTGAATAATAGCGGCTGTACTTGGTGTGATGTAATCGGGTGTCATTGTTGCCACTAAAACCATGTCTATATCTGCAGCTGACACGCTACTTTCCTGCAATGCTTTTTGGGCCGCATAAAACCCCATTAAAGAAGGAGGCTCGTGAGTGCCGGCAATTCGACGTTCTTTTATTCCTGTACGCGAGACAATCCATTCATCGGTTGTTTCAACCATCTCTTCTAGATGTTGATTGGTTAAAATACGTTCAGGTAAAAAAGAGCCCATTCCTACGATACGCGCTTTAGGTTGAATTGGCATTTGTCTGCCCCCCTTATTTATTAAAAAGCAAAACTGTATCAAAAATGCTTATTAAAAAGAAGCGCTCCCTTTAGAGCCCCAAGCTATCTACATGGATAATATAGATAATTCAGTGAAAAGAGAGAGATAAAATTATAGGGATATATATTTATGGGTTAAGCGTAGAAAAACTTAAAGTTAAGCAGACAAGGCAATTGAAAAAACTGCTTTTATAAGGAAAAGACAAGGACTCGCTAAAAAAACATAAATTTAAAAATAATAACTAAAAAAACAGCACCAGTAGCGATTACAAGATGGAGTTTTTCTCCCACTCTTTAGGTTTTAAATAAAATAACCTTTTATGCTATGCTTTTTCTTAAAATTATGGCAAAACTATGCATTATCCTCCTCATTTATTAAAAGTTATAAATGTCTTAAAAAGGCTACCGGGAGTAGGTTCCAAAAGTGCCGAGCGTTACGCTTTCCATATGCTGGGATGGCCACAAGAATATTTAGATGAAATGGCTAGCACTCTAAAAGATATTCATGAAAAATTGCCGCAGTGTGAGGAATGCGGGTGCTTAAAAGGCGAATATGCTTGCCCTTTTTGTACAGAGCCACGCCAGCAATCTAAGGTTATTTGTATTATTTCCTGTGCCAGAGAAGCTTTTTCCATTGAAACAACAGGCGAATATAAAGGCCTTTATCACGTATTAGGAGGCTTATTGTCTCCTTTAGAAGGCATAGGTCCCGATAAACTGACTATTGCCGCATTAAAAACACGTATTGCTTTGCTAAAAATAGAAGAGATTGTCATCGCCTTAGATTCTACCCTCGAAGGGGATGCTACCTCTCTTTATTTAAAGCAAGAATTAGCTCCCTTGGGAGTTGCTATCTCTCGGTTAGCTTTTGGACTTCCTATGGGAAGCCCCCTCGATTATGTAGATGGAGGTACATTAGCACGAGCTTTCTCGGGAAGAAGCAAATTTTAATCCTCAGTCTCCTCTCCTTTTCTTCTTCTTTACAATATTACAAAACTTACCCTATGATTACTCTTTTTTCGATTATCATCTATAATTTTCAGAGGAATCTGTGACAAATAAATTAATGCTTTTCCTTAATATAGGATTTTTGCTTCTAGTAAGCGGCTACTCATCAAATCTTTTCGGTCAGTCTACCCAATATGAAAATCAAAAAATAGAAAAAATTGAAATTCTTCTTCAAGGGCCTTGCGACCATTTTGAAGAAGAGGCTCTCCTTAGCCGAATCAAAACACGGCAAGGAGATTTTTTTTCGCAAACACATTTTGATAATGATCTTAAAATTCTTTCTCAAGATTATGACCGTGTTGAACCCCTTGTTGAGAGCTTAGCTGATAAGCTATATATTACCTTAAAAACATGGCCTAAGCCTATCATTCGCTCTATCAACTGGCAGGGTAACGAACATATAAAAACTAAAAGGTTAAAGCAAGAGCTGAAAGTATCTTGCTTTTCTGTTTTTGACCGTAAAAGCTTTAATCAAGCTTTTCACAAGCTAAAAACTTACTATATTAAAAAAGGTTTTTTTGAAGCGGAGCTTACCTATGATGTACAGCTAGATGCCACTACTAACGAAGTAGATATCAACATCTCCATTACTGAAGGGCGCTCAGGCTATATCAAAGAAATTGTATTTGTTAATTTTACAGATCATGAACAAGAAGAGATAAGTGAACAGCTGGTGACTAAAAAATATAATATATTTTTAAGTTGGCTAAGCAATGAAGGAACTTACAATGAAGAGGCCATGCAGCATGATCAAGCCACCATTCTTAATTATCTTCATAATCAAGGATATGCTGATGCAGCTGTCGATATTAAAGTTGTGGAAGCCGCTCAAGAAAACCGCGTGATCATTATAGTTACTGCAAGCAAAGGATCTATTTATAGAGTAGGTAATATTACGATCGAGGGAAATCACCTATTTAGTACAGAAGAAATCTATCAGCAGTTAACTTTTTGTGAAGGAGGGATATTTTCTCCTGAAAAAATTCGTCAAAGTATAGAAAATATTACAAATCTCTATGGTCGTAAAGGCTATATTGATGCCATCGTTGATCATGAGCCTACTCTTTCTGAAAGCCAGGAACACATCTACAACCTTAAACTTACTATTGAAGAAGGCGAGCAGTTTCGGGTAGGTTTAATTAAGGTATTTGGAAATTCTCAGACACAAACAAAAGTTATTCTTCATGAAACGCTGATTATTCCTGGAGAAGTCTTTAATATCGAAAAACTGAAAAAAACTGAAGAACGTTTAGCTAACATCGGCTATTTTTCTCATGTAAACGTCTATGCTGTTAAATCAGAAGATTCTTATGGCTTAGGAGAGAATTATCGCGATGTCCACATTGAAGTCGAAGAAACCAGCACGGGACATTTTGGGGCATTCTTTGGGTTTAGCACCGCAGAAAGCATTTTTGGGGGGTTTAATATCACCGAAAAAAACTTTAACTATAAAGGGTTAGGTCGTTTCTTTCAAGATGGCTATAAAGCATTAAGAGGAGGAGGCGAATATGCCCATGCTACCGCTACAGTGGGCTCCAAAAGCCGCAGCTATGTTTTTTCTTGGACCAAGCCATTTTTTAATGATACTCAATGGATTGTAGGATTTGAGCTAGAAAATTCTGTCAATCGCTATATAGCCAAAGACTATGATATAAAAACTTATGGGGGAATGGTCAATGCTACTTATCAGTTAAATCAGTTTATGAAATTGGGATGGCATTACCGCTTAAAACATACAGATATTCAAACCTCGCATGACTTGCTTTATGAAGAGCAGTATAAATATTACGCCAAGCATGAGCATGGAGCTTCGTTAGTTGAAGAATCCCATAATGATGGGATGGTTTCAGCCACCGGATTAACATGGTCTTACGATTCTACTGATCACCCGGCCAAACCTACCCAAGGATTTAAATCACGATTAGAAGTGGAGATAGCTGGATTGGGCGGTAACTATCGCTTCTTTGGCGCTGCCTACACCAATAGCTGGTTTCATAAATTAGACAGACGTAGTGTTCTAAAACTACGCATGGATTTTCGCTTCCTTTATCCCTTCGGAGGGACGACTGCTAAAAAAATGCCCCTTGACGAGCGGTTATTTCTGGGCGGCGATAACATGATAAGAGGCTATCGTCCTTATAAACTGGGGCCACGTTTTATTGAAGGAGATCCACGGGGTGGGATGTCCATGGAGATTTATTCGATAGAGGCTTCTCGGCGGTTCATGAAAAACCTCGAAGGTTTTATTTTCTGTGATGCCGGCCATCTATCTTTT